>CANGGG010000004.1 GCA_947453415.1 Bacteroidota bacterium
ATCAGTTCAGGCCAAAACTACTTACGACTTAATGTTGTTTAACAACAAGTATTTTATAAAGTTAAGTCCGCAGGAACGTAGCATTGAAGAAGCTAGTAAACCAATAGAAAGCTATCCAAATATGTATAGGCTTAAAAGTGGCGTTACCAATAAACAATATGAAAGTGGCGTAAAATGTTTTAGGAGTTTTGCGGAGCAAATAAATGAACCATATAACGGTGAAGTAAGTAATATAAAGCCAATAGAAACAGAAGAAAGAATAGCGCAAGACACCACACAATTCTTTTTTATGAGTGAATTTACACCCGATGAATACAAGCGTCCTGCTTTTATAATTATTCCAAAAGAAATGGCGAATGAAAGTTTGAAAAAAGGTTTAAAAATTAGCACGCCAAAGTTTTATGATGTTACTTTTTTTGCTGACCAAGTAGTTACTCAAATTGACAATTCCATCATCAATACCTATTATCAACCAATAGGAAGTGCCAATGCGCAAATGTTCAATCCTGGTTTAAATGGAATGTTTAAATTAGGCATGATTGATTTGATGGAAGATTATAGATTTACGGGCGGTGTAAGGGTAAGTTTTGATTTAACCGGATTTGATTATTTTGCTTCATTTGAAACATTGAAAAAACGAGCTGATCACAAATTTGTTTTTTATCGTCAAAGCAGAAGTGGAGGAGTAGCCGAAAACGATAATGCTGTAAAAAGTTATAGCCACGAGTTAAGGTATATTTTAAAATATCCAATTTCACCAACTAGCAGTTTTAGATTAAATATTTTTGGTAGAACAGATAGAGATATTTTAAAAGGTTCGAGTTCCGCAGTGATGGAAGTTCCCGATAGAGTGACCAATTGGTTGGGAGCTAAATTAGAATTTGTTTTTGATAACACACATCCGCGTGGAATGAACCTTTGGAACGGAACGCGTTTAAAGTTTTTTTATGAACGCTATGCTAATTTCGATGATTGGAATACGCAACTTAATGCAGTTGGCGTGGATGCTAGACATTATGAAAAAATTCATAGACAAATTATTTGGTGTACGCGTTTAACAGCAAATACATCGTTTGGGCCCGCTAAAGTGGTGTATTATTTGGGTGGAGTAGAAAACTGGATTGCCCCAAGGTTTAACAACGAATCAAGCACATCTACCTCAGAAAATTATGTGTTTCAAGCTTTGGCAGCAAACATGCGTGGCTTTGAACAAAATATTAGAAATGGAAATAATTTTGCATTACTGAATACAGAAATTCGCATTCCAATTTTCCAATATGCTTTCAATCGTCCCCTTAGAAGTTCTTTTTTAAATAACTTTCAAGTAGTTCCTTTCTTTGACATGGGTTCTGCTTGGATAGGAAATAATCCGTACAGCGATGACAATACTTTTAACCAAAAAACTATTAACATAACTCCAGTTTTAGCAAGGGTTACCAATGTTCGTGATCCATTGGTGGCAGGCTTTGGTGGCGGATTAAGAACAGTATTATTGGGTTATTTTGTTCGCTTTGATACCGCTTGGGGAATTCAAGATGCTGAAGTTGCCAAAAAACCAATTTATTATTTTGCATTAGGGTTGGATTTTTAGTAGAGACGCAAGGCTTTGCGTCTCTGCATTATTCCCGCACATTGTATGGATCAGGATTACAGGATTTTTGTTGTTGTAAAATTTAAAATCAATTGCTGTAATTCTTTTCGAATTTCGTTCCGATTCATCGGAATTATTTATTCGAATTTTTTTCTATTCCTTTATTACCTTTATGCTTTGTTTATTCATGCCATCAATGCTTAATAAATATATGCCACTTTGCAATGTTTCTAGGTTTACAATGGTTTCATCAATATTCAATTTGCCACTTATTAATGTTTGTCCTACCAGGTTTGTAATCATGTATTTTTTACCAACCAAATTGGTTTTATTGGTAATGATAATGCTACTTTTGGTTGGATTTGGATAAACATTCAAATCGTTATTTAAACTTAAATTATTCACGCCAACACTGGTAATATTTACCAATAAATTAGTGGAATCTGTGCAATTATTTGCATTGGTAATTTGTGCTTTTAAATTTCCTGTTCCTGTACTCGGCCAAATAACACTTACTGCGTTAGTTCCTTGTCCGCTTTGAATAGTTCCCGTTGTAGTCCAATTATAAGTGCTGTTTGCCTGACTTAAAACAGAATAAGCAAAAGGAGTAGAAATAGAATTAGGTGCAATATTTCCTGTAATGTTTCCTATGGTTGGACTTGCTTTTACTATAATTTCTTTGCTCAATGAATCGGCACAGTTTTGATTGGTTAAACTTAATAAATATATTTTATAATTTCCTGTTTGGGTAAATGTTTTGCTTGTATTTGATGAGGTATCGGCCTCACCTAAAACCCATTTGTAGTTAGCTGAACCGCTAATAATGCTGGATGTATTGGTAAAATTGAATAAATTATTTTTCAAGCATTGCGAAGCATTATTTATTCCAAAACTTAAATTAGCACTTGGGTAAACTGTAACATTTTTGGTAATTGAATCATTGCAATTTGCATTGTTTTTTGCTATTAATTTTACTGCAAAACTTCCTGAAGTAACGTATGTTTTTGTTGGGTTTAAAACATATGCAGTACTTGCATCGCCAAAGTCCCATGTTTGTGTGTTTGAATTGGTAGATGAATTGGTAAAACTAAAGTTGTTTCCTGTTAAACATTGCGCAGTATTAGCAATAGAAAAATTAGCAACTGCTTCTGCATTTACAGAAATAAATTTAGTAATAGAATCTAAACATTCATTATTGGCGGTAACTACTAATTTTACTGATGTTCCGCCCAACATATTATAATGATATGTTGGCGATTGTAGCGAAGAAGTATCACCATTTCCAAAATCCCATTTGTACTTTAATGAACTATTATTTGGTGTACTTTGATTGGTAAAAATAAAGTTGTTATTGCTTAAGCATTGAGGCGTTTTATTGATTGCAAAATTTACTGTGGTTGCTTTATCTGCTACTATCACAAATTGGGTTGCTGTATCTGCGCAAAAATTACTTGACAAAGCAATTAATTTTACCGTAAAAATCCCTGCATAATTATATGAAAAATACCTTATTAAATTATTTGAAATCACGTTACTTCCTACTCCAAAATTCCAAGTATATTGATTACTTAAACCATTGTCAACCGATTGGTTCCAGAACTCAAAATAGTTATTGGTAATACATTGCGCGGTATCGTATGTGTAAAATAAGGCTACTGGCGCTTTGCGAATATTCACTGTTTTACTTACTGAATCTACGCAACCATTATTGCTTGTAGCAACTAATCTAACTACTAAGTTTCCTGTATCAGTTACGGTTTTACTTGGGTTAAATAAATTGGATGTTGTATTATCACTGTACTTCCAATTATAGCTCATGATACCTGAATTTATGCTTGAAGTATTTAATAAATTAATGGTAGCATTTGCATTTTTTAAACAAACATAAGTAGGTGCGGTATAGTTAACAATTGGTTTTGGATACACCGTTAAATACTTGGCATTAGAAGTATCTGAACATCCAGTATTACTTACTATGGCTCTGTATGTATAGGCAGAATCAGCCAATAAACTATCTTTGATTTCATTGGACATGATGGCATTATTTTTTAACCATTTATAAGTTAATCCTGCTGTGTTTGGAGTAACTTTAAAAGTACTTACCAAACCTTTGCAAAACGAATCTCTGTTATTGGTAATAACAGGTGTGCTAAAACCAGCCACTAAACTAATGGCATAAGCAGTTCCTAAGTTCAGGGTATCTGAACTTGAATTTACCCTAATTTTATAATTTCTATTTAAAAACAAACCCGTTGGTATGCTAATAGGAATAAAGCCAATGGAATCTGTAGTAGTTTTAGTGCCAATATTAGTAGCGTTGGTAAACGAACCCGAAGAATCGGAAAGCTGTATTGTAAACACATTGCCCGAAAGTAAATTAAGTCCGCTAGTTCGGTAATTAACATTGGTACTTGTAGCTTTATTATTACAAAAAATACTTTTGGTACTACTATCAATAAATATGGTTTTTGGTGTTTCTACTTTGATGGTTATACCGCGAATTACAAAAGCTTTAGCGCATGTTCTATCTGTTCCTTTAACAGTAAATAAGTATGGTTCTTGTCTAATAGCACTTAATGGCGGAGTCCAACAAAATTTAAAACTATCAGCTTTTGGTCCATTGATTGTGCGTTGGCTTAAAATATAATTTCTGGTAAATGTAGCATTACCCATTACCGAAAAATACAAACTTGGATTATTCCAAATCATATCTGTTGTGTCTGCTAAAATGGTAACATTTCCATTAGTTGAATTTGGTAATTGAAATTGATCTTCAGTAACTATATCCAAACATAATTGTGAACCTGCTGTGGCAATATAATTATTGACACCATATTGGAGTAAATTGTTTTTATAAACTTTAATGATTGGTGATTTGTTTGGTAAACACAAGTTCGTTTGAAATTGAACATCTCGCCTTGTAATTCCCACATTTACCCTAACTCCACTTACTAATTTCCATTGGGTAACTTCTATGACTAAGAAAGTAACAAAAACCCCAACTGCCCTAAACATAATGTCACCTGTAATGGGGTCAATCCTTAAACCACCAGGATATGTAGATACTGAATCTGGTGAATTTAAATAAGGAAATGGATTTGTTTTTCTGAAAGGAGGAACATAAGTTACTACTGAGTTAATACCTTGGTATGATTCTCCAAAAGCATAACTTAAAGAATCGCCATCGGGATCCATAGCGCCTAAATTATAAACTATATCTATTCCAGCACAAATTAATGGAATGGCATCATTGGTAAATATTGGTGCTGAATTACAAGAAGTTTGACATTTATTTACAATGCATAAAGCTTGAAAACTTCCTGGAACAATAGTAGTAGTTGCACCATTTCTACAACAAGCATTTGCTCCTAAAATTACATTACAGCAGGTGCTTGGTAAACTACTTAAATCCACATTACCTTCATAAGTATAAACCTCTATTCCCGGGCTAAAAGTACCAGCAGTTCGGGTATTACAATTGGTACAAATAGTTTGTACATTATTACAAAGTTGAATAATATCGTAGCCACTTGATGATGATACTATATTTAAAGTAAAACTACCATAATTTACACCAACATAAGGTGCTGTTGCACCAATAATTTGGGTGCTAAACCCCGAACTTGCTGTAGTACAGCCAGCAACATTTCCATTTGGAATAGCAGTAGTACAACCTGGGCATAAAGGAATCCCCGTACAATCTCTATATATTTTCAAAGTTACCATGTAAACATTTGGCGTGCTGGTACATTTATAACTAATATCGCTTCCTACAAAGTGAGATGCTTTACTTTTTAATGTTATTAAACTTAATAAAATACTGGCTAAAATGTAGAAATGTTTTTTCATGTTTTTTTTAATTGATGCAATTATAAAACATTAAACACTAAAAATATACTTAATCTAAACTAAGGTTTTAATTGTTTGCGGTTTATAGAGGCAATGCTTCGTGTTTAATTATATTGGGATAAGTAAAGCATTGCGTCATCAAAGGTTCGCACATTATTTGAATCAGTTCAGATTAATCCAAATGCAGTATTTATCAATACGTTTCAGCCTGTGGAATTCCTTGAAATCTGCGGAATATTTTATGTTATAAAGACGCTAAGCATCACGTAATTATATTTTCCATCACCAATCAACCCAATCCATCCAAACCAAAAGCCTATCATTTATCAGCTATTTATTTTTAAACGATTACCCTTACATTTGCTAAAAAATAAAAAAAATTTAAATAATATGGATTTATTTGAAAAACTTAAAAGCAAACCGGGCCCATTAGGCCAACATGGAGATGATAGTTATGGATATTATATGTTTCCAAAACTAGAAGGTGAAATTGGGCCAAGAATGATGTTTAGAGGAAAAGAAAAACTAAACTGGAGTTTGAATAATTATTTAGGTTTGGCAAATCATCCTGAAGTTAGGAAAATAGATGCTGAAGCTACTGCGCAATATGGTTTAGGTTACCCAATGGGCGCCCGAATGATGAGCGGAAATAGCACTAACCACGAACAATTAGAACGTGAATTAGCCGCTTTTGTTGGCAAACCAGATTCAATTTTATTAAACTTTGGCTATCAAGGAATGGTTTCGGCCATCGATTGTTTAGTTGATAGACATGATGTAATTGTGTATGATGCCGAAAGCCACGCTTGTATTTTAGATGGAGTTCGTTTGCATATGGGTAAGCGTTTTGTTTATACGCATAATAATATGGAAAGTTTAGAAACTCAGTTAAAGCGTGCCGAAAAAATGGTGGCTGAAACTGGCGGTTCTATTTTAGTAATTACCGAAGGAGTTTTTGGAATGACGGGTGCGCAAGGCAATATTAAAGCCATTGCGGAGCTTAAGAAAAAATATAGTTTCCGTTTATTTGTAGACGATGCGCATGGTTTTGGAACCATGGGTAAAACCGGTGCGGGTGTAGGCGAGGAGCAAGGCATAATGGATGCCATAGATATTAACTTTGGTACTTTTGCTAAAAGCATGGCAGGAATTGGTGGTTTTATAGCTGGCGATAATTTAGTAATAAAACATTTGCGTTATAACATGCGCTCTCAAATTTTTGCTAAAAGCTTACCAATGCCAATGGTTATTGGCGCTTTAAAACGTCTTTCATTGTTACGCGATCATCCTGAACATAAAAACAATTTATGGAATATTGTTAATGCTTTGCAAAGTGGCTTAAAAGCCAAAGGTTTTAATATTGGTGTAACTACTACTCCGGTAACGCCTGTGGTACTTAACGGAACCATTCCTGAAGCTACCGCCATTACGCACGAATTAAGAGAAACATTTAATATTTTTTGCTCAATAGTGGTTTATCCTGTGGTGCCAAAAGGAATGATTATTTTACGTTTAATACCAACAGCAGTTCATACTCTTTCCGATGTGGAAGAAACCATTGCAGCGTTTTCCATTATTAAAGAAAAACTAGATGCAGGAGTTTACAATGAATCAGCATTTGTAACCATGGGCGAAGCGGCTAAAGTGTAAGTAAATTAAACGTTATTGCGAGGAACGAAGCAATCTTAAAATGAGATTGCTTCGTTCCTCGCAATAACGAATGCAAAAACAAAAAATTATTTTAGGAAAAATTTAGTTTTAGATTTCTTACTTTTGGAATCTAATATAAAAAATAAAGAATGAAAAAAATTGCAATCTTACTAAGTGTATTCATTACCATTTTAGGTATTTACTCATTTAAACCAACCAATGAAGAAGTTAAATGGATGAACTTTAACGATGGTTATACATTGGCCAAAAAGAAAAATAAAATCATGTTGGTAGATGTTTATACCGAATGGTGTGGCTGGTGTAAACGCATGGATAAAGACACTTATGCCAAACCAAACATTGCTACTGAATTAAACAAAAACTATGTTTCGGTTAAGTTTAATCCAGAAGTTACTGGCGTTACTTATACTTATAATGGTAAAACATATGATGGTCCAGGTTTGGCCGGTGCTATTAGCAATAACAGCATTAGCGGATACCCAACTACCATATTTATTAACCCAAATTCCCACTTAACAAAAATAGAAGTTGGTTATAAAAACGAAGCTGATATGAGCGTAATTTTAGTTGATATTCAAAAGGCTCTTGCCGGTGGCAAAAAAGCTAAAAAGAAATAAATTAAAGCTAAATAAGCATTAGAAACAAAAAATATTGAAAGCCCGTTTCATTCAATGAAATGGGCTTTTTTATTAGTCATAAAAAGCTAATTTATCAAATAATATGATGTCAAATTCCGATACGTTTTTTACCGATTTTGATGAAAAAATCTCCCAAAATGATGTTCCTAGCAAATTGATATTAATGCAAGGAAACGAGCCTCATTTGCTTTGTAAAATAGCGGCTAGTCAATTACAAAATCATTTGGAAAATCAGGATGAATGGAATCATAATTTTGGGTTGGTAAATGAAAAAAAAGGAACAGTTATAGGTAAAATGTTTGGGGTTTTGGTAGTTAAAAACCAACAAAATGAAATTGGATATTTAGCAGCATTTTCGGGTAAGTTAGCAGGTGGAAATCACCATGCTAAGTTTGTTCCGCCCGTTTTTGATTTACTTACCAATAATAGTTTTTTAAACAATGGAATGATTGAACTTTCAAGAATTAATCAGCAAATTAAGATGTTAAAAGAAGAAAAACCATTGGCTTTTGAACAACAAATTAATCAATTAAAAGCATTAAGAAAAAGTAATTCCATTGCATTGCAATTAAAAATTTTTGAAAACTATCATTTTATAAATGAAAGTGGAAAATCACAAAATATTTTATCAGTATTTAAAAACGCTTATTATAAAAATCCTCCAGCCGGAGCTGGTGAATGTGCTGCACCAAAACTATTGCAATATGCATTTAAAAACCTTATGAAACCACTTGCGCTTGCTGAGTTCTGGTGGGGATTATCGCCTAAATCGGAGCTTTGGAAACATGGAATTTTTTATGCTTGCTGCAAAGAAAAATGTGAACCAATTTTAGCGCATATGTTAGCAGAAACTATTTATGAAATAAAGTAAAATTGTTTTACAAAATATATACCATTTGTTCAATTTAAAAACGACATTTGAAATGATATTTTTTTGATTTTTAAACTTTAAAAATAGTTATTTTAAAATAAAAAATCCGCTTTGGAAATCCATGTTTTAGAACAAAGTGATTTAGCTTTGATTGCTGAATTGCAGCCAAAAGGTTGGCCAGATATGCTGCCAGCAATTTCGTACTATGTTCAATCTCCAAATAGTTTTCCTGTTAAATTAATTTACCAAAACAAAATTATAGGAATAGGAACAACTATAATTAATAATAACACTGCTTGGTTAGCGCATATTATTATTCATCCAGATTTCAGAAATGAAGGATTTGGAAGAATTATTACTCAAAAATTAGTTAAAAGTTTATTTGAAAAAAATATTTCAACAATATATTTAATAGCTACTGAATTAGGGCTACCAGTTTATAAAAAAACAGGCTTCTTAGTAGAAACAGAATATTTGTTTTTTAAAGATTTTAAATCAGACAAAAGCATTTGTGTTTCAAATAATATTGTTCCATTTATTGATGAATATAAATCTCAAATTTTAGCCTTGGATTATAATGCTTCAGGTGAAAACAGAATTCAATTAATTGAACCAAACTTAATGGAATGTTTTGTGTATTTAAATGGTGAAATTGTAGAAGGTTTTTATTTGCCAACATTAGGTGAAGGAATGATTGTAGCCAATTCAAATATTGCCGGTATAGAACTTATGAAACTTAGAATGACAACAAAAGATAACATTGCTTTTCCTATTGAAAATAAAGAAGCGGCTGACTTTTTGCATCAAAATAATTACAAAGAATATAAAACCGCCAAACGCATGCGGTTAGGAATAAAAAGAGCTTGGCAACCACAAAACATTTATAATAGAATTGGTGGAAATTTAGGATAAAAAATTATTGTAAAGAATCAATTAAACTTTGAACATGAAAAAACATTACTTTTGTTTTATTAAAAGCTTAAGATGAAATCAGATAAAGTGCATTTTGTAAATGAAGAAGAAGTGCAAAAAAACCGAATGAATTTAACTCATACCGCACGTTTCAAATTATTAATGAAATTGATTCGAATAAACAAAATGATGAAGTCTGCTAAGATTACACATTTAAAAAAATAACTTTATGGATGTTTTTGAAGAGGATTTATTAAACTTTTGGAGGTGTTTAAATAAACATGGTGTTAAGTATATTTTAGTTGGGGGTTTTGCAACTAATTTTCATGGCTATTCTCGTTTTACATCTGATTTAGATATTTGGATAAAGGATTCGAAAGAAAACCGAAAAAATTTAAGGAAAGCCTATGCAGAAAGTGGTAATGGCGACCTAAAAGAAATTGAAACTATTGAATTTATAGCTGGCTGGACCACATTGTACATTGCGGGAACTATGGAACTTGATATCATGACGAAGTTGGTTGGTTTTGAACAAATAGATTTTGACATGTGTTACGAAGAAGCTCCAATTGCTAGTGTTATAGATGTAAATGTAAAATTCCTGCATTTGAATCATTTGCTAACAGAAAAACTAGCAGCAAATAGGAAAAAAGATTTGTTGGATGTAGAAGAATTAAAAAGGATAAACAATATCCAACCATAGTTAATTAAATTATTATTTACACCTTTAAAATCCAATCATATTTCATGAAAAATATAATATTCTTTTTATCAATTTCAATTTGCTTTACACAATTTGCTCTGGCTCAACAAAAAGAAAAGCATTTAAAAAATTTAACGCAACTTACTTATGGTGGCGATAATGCGGAAGCATATTTTAGTTTTAATAATAAAATGCTCAGTTTTCAAAGCAATAACAAAGCTTGGGGTTTACAATGCGACCAAATATTTAACTTAAATATTGCCAATGCAAGTAAAGATACAAGCTACAAACCACCCATGATAAGCAATGGAAAAGGACGCACTACTTGCAGTTATTTTATGCCCAATAACAAACATATTTTATATGCTTCTACTCATTTGGGAAGTGCTGACTGTCCGCCTGAAACCAAAGTGCCAGGCAAATATTTATGGGCTGTATATTCCGATTTTGATATTTTTGTTGCCGATTTAAATGGAAATATTATCAATCAACTAACCAATTCTCCTGGTTATGATGCCGAGGCAACCGTTTCGCCAAAAGGCGATAAAATAGTATTTACTAGCACCCGAAGTGGCGATTTAGAATTATGGACCATGAACATAGATGGCAGCAACCAAAAGCAAATTACTACTGGATTAGGTTATGACGGTGGTGCATTTTTTTCGCCCGATGGAAAACAATTAGTTTTCAGAGCATCTCGCCCACAAACTGAAGCTGAAGTTATTGATTACAAAGAATTATTATCAAAAGGGTTGATTGCTCCTGGCAATATGGAAATTTATACTTGTAACGTTGATGGTAGTAATATGAAGCAAATTACTCATTTGGGAAAAGCCAATTGGGCACCATTTTTTACGCCTTCAGGCAAAAAAATTATTTTTTCAAGTAACCATCATGCTGCCAAAGGATACGACTTTCAGTTATATACCATAAACATTGACGGAACAGGCTTGGAGCGCATTACCGATGAAAGTTTATTCAATGCATTTCCTATGTTTTCTCCCGATGGAAAAAAATTAGTTTTTTCGTCCAATAGAAACAATCATGGAACCAGAGATACCAACTTATTTATAGCTGATTGGGTAGAATAAATACTTAAAATTTATAGTTGTATCCTACTCTAATTACCTGAGTTTCGTAATAATCTTTAAGAGTATATTTGAATCCATCACCTTGAATTTCCTTTTGAGTAATCATGGTGTTAAGCAAATCGGTAGCGTTTAAAAATACTTCGCCTTTTCCTTTTTGAATAGCTTTTTTTAAGCCAATATTTAATGAAAAGCGAGTGCTAATTTTCCCTTGTGGAATAATATCGGGAGCTTGGTAAAAGGCTGAAATTTGCAAGTCAGTTTTTTTAGGTAAATGAAAATTTCCATTCCATTTTCCATTTCCCGAAAAAACTTGTTGCGAAGCAGCAGTAAAAGTATTTTCAGCTGGATATTTATTATAAACTGTAAACGCATCAATGCTATTTTGGTAAGCATTGATATTGAAATTATAGTTGAACCACTTTGTTATTTCTTGAGAATAAGTTAATTCAATTCCCGCCATGTTACTTTTCCCCGCATTTTGCATAATGGAATAAATTAAAGTGCTTCCAGCTATGGTGCTTGCAATTCTGGTAATAGTAGCTTCCGCCATTTTCAAATATGCTGCTGCATAAAAATAACCTTTATTTAAATTCTTTTTATAGCCTAGCTCTAATGAATTTGTGAATTGTGGACGCAAAGCAGGGTTCCCCACTTTAATAATTTCGGCATCATCATACTTTGGGAATATGCGAATATCAACTTCATTTGGCCTATCAACTCTGCGGTTAAAGAAAAGAGAAAGTTTGTTGTTATCATTAATTTTATATGCCAATCTTACATTTGGAAAAGGCTGTGTATAGTTATATCCATTGCTTTTATAGGTATTATGTGTTGGATTAACTTCATATTTTAAATCTACATATTCTAGTCGTAAACCTGCTTCTAGTTCAAATAATTTATTTTCTATTACATAATTTCCATATACCGCAGGAATAATTTCATCGTAGTTTGCCCAGCCGCCAGCATTGGTATCAAGTGGCGAATTTAAACCTGGATAAAAAGTCATATTTGTTGGAATGGAACGCCTTCTAACTTTTACTCCACCTTCTAATCTTCCATATTTTAAAGGCCTTACATAATCTAAATTCCAGTCAAAAACATGTTCATCTGAAAGTACTTTAAATTTATCTAATCCCGTAAATGTTGGCATTATATTCGTAAAAAAATATTTTTCGTCTTCTCGGTGAAAAGTATAGTTAAAGCCAGCATTTAAAATATGTCCCGGCTGTTTAAATTTATGCTGATAAGCAAAAGTAGCAGTAGCGGTAGATTTTAATTCATCTTCCAAAAACTGCCATAATCTTTTTCTTTCCGATAAATCATTATTGTAATAAGGTTCATCGCCACTATCTAATATTTTTTCGCTGCTAAATAACCCAGAAATTGTGAATGAATTATTGGTATTTATGTTCCAATCTAATCCCAATTTTGCTGTAGCAACGGTGGTTGTTCTGTTCCGTTTTGTTTGTTGTTTTATAACAATTCCATTTTCGTAAATTCTATCTACAAATTCGTTTTTGTTTAAAGTTTGATGGTATAAATAATCACCTTGAAAAAACAAATTAATTTTATTTTTCTTGTAATTTAGCGATAAACTTGGGTTTACTTTTGGGGTAAATTGAAACTGTTCTCTAATATTTGGCAAGTTGTTTTGTTTAATCCATAAAGCACCCAAACCGCCCATCATTCCAACTTTTCCATTAAAGCCTTCTTGCTTATTTTTTTTGTAAATAATATTAATAATTCCAGCATTTCCATTTGCATCATATTTTGCCGATGGATTATTTATAATTTCAATTTTTTCAATTGCCGAAGCGGGAATATTATCCAAACTAGTTTGGTTTCCAAAACCCGTTAAAGCCGTTTGTTTTCCATCTATCAGCACCATTATTTTATCATTTCCTCGCAACTGTACTTTCCCCTCTTGAACAGTAACACCGGGTAAATTTTGCATGCTTTGCAATACAGAACCTCCACTTTGACTTACATTATCGGACAATGTGAAAGTTTTCTTATCCATTTTATTACTTAATTCTTCTAGTTTCGAATTAATTACTACTTCTTTTAAATTATTGCTGGTTTCGGCTAATTCAATATTTCCTAAGTTTAAAAAATCACTCAAATAACCAACTAAAAGAGTTTGTTTCTTTGTATTAAATCCAACCAATGAAAACGATAATATATAATTTCCAGTTTTGATATTACTAAACTCAAATTCACCATTATCATTTGTTACAGTTCCTGTAACAAATGAGCTATCTTTAGCGGTTTTTACAATTACATTTACATAAGCTAGTGGCTTTTTCGATATTTTATTTTTAACCAAACCTGATAAAGTAATAGTTGAATTTTGGGCAAATAAAAATGCTGGAAATAGTAAAAACAGTAAAACAGTTTTTATATTTTTTTGAATCATAAATTTTGAATTGTTTTAATAATTGAAAACTATTTAGCTGTATTATTTAATAAAAAGATTAGTCTTTTTCAGCCTTAATAAATTCACCTGCTGCATCAAAAAGTAAGTCAAATCCATTAATTTCAGTTTCATATATTACTGCGCCTTTATCGTCAGTAATCATTGCAGCTTCTTTTATTTTTTTTCCTTTATAGTTTGCGCTAACATATTCCAAAATATTTTTCGGTAAGTGGTCAACTCCAATTTCCACTTCGGTTTCCAATATGTTTCCATATGAGTCAAACAACACAGAATTAGCTATTTTATTTATATTAAAACTTGCTTCAAATTTTCTTTCTTCCTTTTCCCATTTTACTTCTTTTGCGTTAGGATATTGTTTTTGGAAAGTAGCTTTAACTGATGAAGGAACATTTTTTACTTGTAATTTTTGTGAAAAGGTTAGCGTTGAAATCATTGCTGATACTACCATGAGTATTATTTTTTTCATTAGATTATAGGTTTAATTTTTGTTGCAAACTATTCAACTTTCTCTACTTAATTTTAGTTTTAAAAAACTTTACAATTATTACACAATAAATGCTTTTTGATTGATTTCATTTATAGCCGTTTACCATAAATTATTTAATTATTTGATAACACAGAAATCTAAACTAAATTGCTTTTACTAGCAATTGGTTTTTAAAATATAAATACAGTATTCTTTACTTTTTTATTTGCCGAAACCGTATGAAATTATTAAAACATATTTACAAATAATTGCTTTATTTTGTCGAATAAAAAAGGAAGCAGTTATTGCTATAAAATGAAGATTTTAATACTGGAAGACGACTTTACTTTATCTAAAGAAATAAAACAATTTCTTGAATCAAAATTATTTGAATGTGATGCCGTTTACGATGGAATTTTGTTGTTTAAACAAACACAATTAAGCAAATATGATTTGTTTATTTTGGATATAAATGTACCCGGAATGAATGGTTTTGAAGTTTGTAAAAAAATTAGAATTACTGATAAAGAAACGCCCATTTTAGTACTAACCGCCTTTGGTGAAATAAGTGATAAAGTTACTGCTTTTAATAATGGAGCAGATGATTATTTAGTAAAACCTTTTCATTTTGACGAATTATTTATTCGTATTTCTGCTTTGCTACGCAGAAAAAATAATCCTCAACTTACTGATGAAAAAATAAAAATTGCCGATCTAGAAATTAACTTAACTGAATCAATTGTAAAGCGAAATAATTTAGAAATTATTCTTTCGCCAAAAGAATATCAACTATTGATTTTATTGGCTAAAGCCAAAGGAAAATCTGTTTCAAAACAAGTAATTGCCGACACTATTTGGGAGTATAATATAGAAACTAATTTTAATACGATTGAGGTTTATATCAATTTTTTACGCAAAAAAATTGATAAAGATTTTGATGTAAAATTAATTCATACTAGAACAGGTTTTGGCTATTTTTTAAAGGCGGATTAACATGACACTTAAAAAGAAAATTGCCATTTATAGCAGCTTGTTTTTCTCCATTATTTTTGGATTGACTTCTATATTGGTTTATGTACAATTTTCAAATTTTAGAGAAGAAGAATTTAAAGAACATTTAGAAGAAAAAGCGCTTACTTCTATCAATTTAATGGTAGAAGTTCAAAAAGTTGATAAACAATTATTGCAGTTAATTGATAAGAATTCTATCCATAAACTTTTTAACGAAAAGACACTTATTTTTAACGATAGTTTTCAGCTTATTTACAGCAGTGTTGACGATGTTGTAATTCATTGGACTGTTGATGATTTGCGAAAGTTAAAAAAAGACAAATCGTTTTTTAAATCAGATGGCGTCTATGAGATTTTTGGTATTTATTATGAAACAAAAAATGCAAATTATTATACGCTTATTTCAGCTGAAGATAAATATGGAAATCGGAAACTTCAGTTTTTAAGTATAATTTTACTGGTAACTTTTTTAATTGCAACGGTATTAGTTTGGTTGGCATCGTTTAATTTTACTCGTAAACTAATGTTACCTCTCGATATATTTCAAAAGAAAATTACTAATATTAGTTTAAATAATTTAACTGAAAGGTTTACTGAAAATAATAAAAAAGATGAAATAAATTTGATAGCAAAGGCATTTAATCAAATGATGTTTAGGATTGAAAAATCTTACAAAATACAACAAGAATTTTCAGCCAATGCATCGCATGAATTACGTACTCCAATAGCTAGAATCATTACGCAGTTAGAGAATTTAGAGCAATTTGAAAAGCATTCGGATGAGACAAAAAAATATATGCTAAGTTTAAAAAATGACGCTAGTCAAATGGCAGATTTAGTTACTTCTTTATTACTACTTTCAAAGGTTTCTGACACTGAAATTGAATTATTGAAAGGCAAAAAAAGATTAGATGAAATTATTTTTGATGCCATTTCAATTGTTAAAAAAAGCCATGCAGATTTTCATTCAAGTTTTGAGTTAATAGAAAATCCATTATTTGAGTATAAATTAGAAATTGCTTGTAATGAAACTTTATTGACAATTGCTTTTGTAAATTTACTCAAAAATGCTTGTCTGTATTCTATCGATAAAAAGGCAATTATTCAAATAAATCATCCCAATAATGACCAATTAATTGTTAGCATAAAAAACAATGGCAATGTGTTAAATAATGAAGAGCAAGAAATTCTTTTTCAAGCATTTATGCGGGGCAAAAACTCATTGAATAAACCGGGATCGGGCTTAGGTTTAAGTATAGCTCAGCGAATTTTTAAATACCATAAGGCACAGCTTAATTATTCTGTAAATGAGAACAATTTAAACAAGTTCGAAATTATTTTTGTGCTTTAAGCTATTTTTAAGTATTGACTTAAGCATAATTTAAGTACTTGATTTCATCTTTGCCCAATAATTAAAGGTATTTAAATGAAAAATGTTGTTCTAATTTGCTTTTGTTTTTTTCTTACTAAAACCAATGCACAACAAACTTTTACTATTGAAGAATGTGAAAATCAATTCACAAAAAATAACTTACTTTTAGTAGCCGCGCAATTCAATGTTGATGCTTCAAAAGCAGCAATAATTCAAGCTAAAACCTGGGATAATCCTTATTTTTCTGGTGAATTTAATTTATATAATCCCAATAATCAGCGGTATTTTGATGCGGGAAATAGTGGTCAAAAAGCATTTGCTATTCAACAACTCATTTATTTAAGTGGAAAAAAGCACAATGAAATTGCTTTAGCAAAAACAAATAATGAAATAGCTTCACTGCAATTTGAAGATGCACTTAGAAATTTAAAAGCTGCTCTCAAACAAAGTTTTTACATTATTTATTTTAACACAAAAAAAATAGAAATATCCGATAAACAGCTATCAAATTTAGATTCTTTGATTCATGCTTATGGCATTCAAACCGAAAAAGGAAATGTGGCAATGAAAGATTTGGTGCGGTTACAATCACTATATTTTAGTTTAAAAAACGACAAAACTTTATTGGTTCAAAGCTTAATGGAAGAGCAACAAAAGTTGAAATTATTAACAGGAACAAGTGTTAATATTATTCCTCAAGTTAGTAATTTAAACAATTATTATTCCCCCGAATTTATTAAAAAATTATCAATAGACTCTTTATCGAAATTAGCCATGAATAATCGTCCAGATTTTATCATTGCCACTAAAAATATTGCTGCTAGTGAATGGGCATTAAAATGGCAAAAAGCCATTGCAAAACCTGATTTAACCTTAGGTGCTGCCTACGATCAAAGAGGCGGAGCTTTTAATAATCAAACCAATATTACGTTTGGAATGCCGCTGCCAATTTGGAATAAAAATAAAGGCAATATAAAGATTGCAGAAATTCAATTAAAGCAATCAAAAGTAATGGAAAATTTTATTGCATTGCAATTGAAAAACGAAGTAAATACGTATTATCAAAAGTGGTTAGAAGCATCAATAAATTATCAATATTTAGCCAATTCAAATACCGAAAGTTTTGAGTTAGTTTATCAAGGAGTAATTAATAATTTTAGAAAAAAAAATATTACCATTTTAGAATTTACTGATTTTATGGAAAGCTATAACCAAAGCATTCAAAACTTTAATGAAATCAGCAAAACACTCATTCTTTCGTGCGAAGATTTAAACAAAACCATTAACCAAAAAATATTTTAACATGTTCAATAAATCAATATTATTCTTCACAAGTTTTTGCATAATTACATTTTTAGCTTGTAATGAAAAAAAGAAAAATGCTGAAACAGCACAAGCATTTGTATTAAGTGATGTTATGTTAAGCTCTACTGCTACTGCCATTGCCACCACATCGCCATTAAAAAACGAAATATCTTTTTATGGAAAAATAACTGCAGATAACAATAAAATGATAGACATATATCCAATTGTGGGTGGAAACGTAACTAAGGTTTATGTGGAGTTAGGTGACTATGTAATAAAAGGACAAATTTTAGCAACTATTCAAAGTACTGAAGTTGCAAGTTTTGAGAAAGATTTAGACGATGCAGGAAACGATGTAATTGTAAATAAAAATAACTTAAAAGTAGCTCAAGAACTTTTTGAGGGAAAATTAACATCAGAACGGGATGTAATAGAAGCAAAAAGTCATTTGGATAAAGCACAATCACAGTTAAAACGAATATTAGAAACTTATAAAATTTACAACTTAAAAAAAGGGGCTATTTATGAAGTTCGTTCACCTCTAACAGGATTTGTTTTGCAAAAAAACATTAACCAAGACATGCTTTTGCGTAACGATATTAGTGACAATATTTTTGACATTGCCGAAATAGATGAAGTATGGGCAATAGCCAACGTAAACGAAAGTGATATTAACCAAGTAAAGCTAGGAATAGCTGCAGCTGTTACAACTTTAAGTTATCCTGATAAAGTTTTTAATGGCAAAGTAGATAAAATATTTAACATCATTGATCCTGAAACAAAGGCCATGAAAGTGAAAATAATTTTGAAAAATGATAGTTTTTTATTGAAACCAGAAATGCGTGCAAACATCAAATTATCATACACTGAAAACAATATGCAAATGATAAATATTCCTTCGGAAGCAGTAATTTTTGATAAAAGTAAAAACTTTGTGATGATATTTAAAGACAGAAATAATATTGAAACCAGGCAAGTAGAAGTATTTAGACAAATTGGTAACACCACTTATATTTCATCAGGACTAAAAGATGGCGAAAAAGTAATGACCAAAAATCAGTTATTGGTTTATGATGCGCTTAATGATTAATGAAATGGCAATTTATGAATCAATATTGTTTTTAAAAAAGAAGAAACATATAGACAAGCTCAATGTCCTTGTTCGTTGAGTTTTTCAAAATGAATTTCAAATAGAAATACTTAAATAAACTACACTGAATAATTATAATAAAAAATAATTCATAACACATCATTTATAATTCATCAATATTTTGAATAAAGTAATAAAAAATATCATCGCATTTTCGTTAAAGAATAAACCCTTTACATTTTTTTGGGTTATTCTTTTGGTAATTTCCGGAATAGTAGCATTTAAAAATATGCCTATTGAAGCCTTTCCCGATGTTACCAATACTCAAATAATTATTGTTACAGAATGGAACGGTAGAAGTGCCGAAGAAATTGAACGATTTGTAACCACGCCCATTGAAATTGCCATGAACTCGGTTCAAAAGAAAACCAGCGTTCGTAGCATTACCATGTTTGGTTTGTCGGTTATAAAAATAATTTTTGACGATGATGTTGAAGATTTTTTTGCAAGGCAACAAGTCAATAATCAATTAAGAACCATTTCACTTCCCGATGGTGTAGAACCTGATGTTCAGCCGCCTTATGGTCCAACTGGTGAGGTGTTTCGTTATACTTTAAAAAGCGATAAACGTGATTCAAGAGAATTATTAACCATTCAAAACTGGGTAATAGATAGACAGCTTCGATCTGTTTCTGGTGTAGCTGATTTAGTGGCTTTTGGTGGCCGTGAAAAAACGTATGACGTAAGTGTGGATCCGAACCGTTTGGCTAAATATAATATCACTCCTTTAGAAGTTTTTCAAGCCATTAATGTAAGTAATTTAAATGTTGGTGGTGATGTAATTGAAAAAAATGGTCAAGCTTATGTAGTGCGTGGTGTTGGTTTATTGGGAAGTATCAAAGACATTGAAAATATTATTATTGATGATGCCGGTGGCAATCCAGTTTTGGTAAAAAATGTAGCTGAAGTGGAAGAAAGTTCACTTCCAAGAGTTGGTCAAGTGGGACTAAATGCTAACGATGATGTAGTAGAAGGAATTGTGGTAATGCGAAAAGGAGAAAATCCTAAAGAAGTATTGGAAAGAATCAAAACAAAAATTGATGATTTAAACAATAGGGTTTTACCAAGCGATGTAAAAATGGAAACCTTTTACGATCGAGATAATTTAATGAATTACACCACCAAAACTGTTATGCATAACATGTTGGAAGGCATTTTATTTGTTACCGTAATTGTATTTTTATTCATGGCCGATTGGCGAACAACTATAACCGTTTCTATCATTATTCCATTGTCGTTATTGTTTGCGTTTTTATGCTTAAAATTAAAAGGCATGAGTGCCAATTTGCTTTCGTTGGGGGCGGTTGATTTTGGAATCATTATAGACGGGGCGGTGGTAATGGTGGAGGGAATATTTGTTACACTCGATCACATTGCCAATAAGCGGGGAATGGCCGCATTTAATAAACTCTCAATTGGAAGCGTAATTAAAACTACTGGTACGGAATTAGGAAAAGCTATTTTCTTTTCAAAACTAATTATCATTACTGCATTATTACCCATTTTTGCATTTCAAAAAGTAGAAGGAAAAATGTTCTCTCCTTTGGCTTATACCTTAGGTTTTGCATTATTAGGTGCATTACTTTTTACCTTAACTTTGGTTCCAGTTTTATGCCATATTTTTTTAAATAAAAATGTAAAAGAAAAGCATAATCCTTTTGTAAATTTTTGGAATAAAATAGTAGAAAATGGTTTTGCTTGGACATTTAAACACAAACGAAAAACACTCATCATTACATTAACTTTAATGGGATTAACGTTTTTCTCCGCTTCATTTTTAGGAACTGAATTTTTACCCCAATTAAATGAAGGCGCTTTATGGGTAGAAGCCAAATTCCCAATGAGCCAAAGCTTAAAAGAAACAGTGAACAAAACGGCTATTTTAAGAAAAGAATTACAAAAATTTCCTGAGGTTAATGGTGTGCTTTCGCAAGTAGGACGTAGCAATGATGGAACTGATCCAAGTGGTTTTTATTATGTGCAAATGCAGGTTAATTTAAAACACAAAGACGATTGGAATAGGAAAATTTCGATGGATGATTTAGTGCGTGAAATGGACGATTCACTTTCAAAATATCAAGGAATAGGATATAATTATTCTCAACCAATTATTGATAATGTTGCAGAAAGTGTAGCTGGTATCAACGCCTCAAATGCAGTAAAAATTTATGGCGATGATTTAGAAAAGTTAGATGAAATAGCTGATAGCGTTTTAAAACAAATAGAACATGTTGAAGGAATTAAAGATGTTGGTATTTTAAGAAATGTTGGTCAGCCAGAAATGAGCGTGGTGTTAGACAGAGAAAAAATGGCTGCATATGGTGTAAAAGCAGCCGATGCGCAAGCCGTTTTAGAAATGGCATTTGGTGGAAAAACAGCAACACAAAAGTATGAAGGCGAGAAAAAATTTGATATACGAGTGCGTTATTTACAAGAATACAGAAAAGACGAAAATGACATTTCAAATTTAAAAGTGCCAACTATTCAAGGAGTGAAAATTCCTTTAAAAGAAATTGCCACTATTCATAAAATTACAGGTCCCGCATTCATTTATAGGGATAATACTAAACGATTTATTGGAGTTAAATTTTCGGTTAGAGATAGAGATTTAGGTGGGACCATTGCGGAAGCACAAAAAAATGTAGAGAAAAACATTAAACTTCCTGCAGGTTATAGTATCGGTTGGACAGGTGAATTTGAAAACCAAGTGCGTGCTACTAAAAGTTTAGGGCAAATGGTTCCTATTAGTTTAATTGGTATTTTTTTCTTGTTATTTATACTTTTTGGAAATATTAAAGATTCATTATTGGTATTAACAAACGTGCCATTTGCCATTATTGGTGGCATTATTGCTTTGCACGTAACAGGTATTAATTTTGGTATTTCGGGCGGAGTTGGTTTCATTGCTTTGTTTGGAATTTGTATTCAAAATGGTGTAATTCTGATTTCAGAATTTCATAAAAACTTAAAAGGTAAATTGAATTTAGAAACTTCCATTAAAGAAGCTGTAAAAGTGAGAACTCGTCCAGTGGTAATGACCGCTTTAATGGCTTCCATTGGTTTATTACCTGCGGCAATAAGTACAGGAATTGGTTCAGAATCACAAAAGCCTTTAGCTGTAGTTATTATTGGTGGTTTAATCACAGCTACCATTTTAACATTATTGGTTTTCCCTATTATATTTTGGGTTTTTAACAGAACAAAACAGGAAATAATTGATTAAATGAAATTTATTTGCCATTGTAATTGATATTATTTAAACCATAATATAGCTATTGCAAATAAAAATTTACAGTAAATTTTTGTGTGTTACTTGTTTACTTCCAAAATAAATTTACTTTTGCAGCCTTAAATAATTAAAAAAAATAGATCATGCATTTGACAACCGAGGCTAAAAAAGCCATTTTCGAAAAGTTCGGTACAGCCAAGTCTACTACAGACACTGGTTCTGCTGAAAGTCAGATTGCTCTTTTCACTGAGAGGATCAATCACATTACTGGCCATTTAAAAATTAACAAAAAAGATTTTTCTGCAGAGTTAAGTCTTGTTAAGTTGGTAGGTAAAAGACGTTCATTACTAAATTACTTGATGCGTAAAGACGTTTTCCGCTATAGAGCAATTATAAAAGAACTTGAAATCCGTAAATAATATGAACGGATTGGTATGTTATTTTATAAATAACTATAAAATAACAGCTAACTAAATTCACAAAAAGCAGGAACTAACAATTAGTTACTGCTTTTTGTGTTTTTAAACTTTATAAAAAAAACAACAAAAGAGGCTTTTGCTAATCCCATCTTAGCAAAGGAATTTATAACTAAACAAATAAAAAGAGATGGGGCTGAAAAAATAAAAATATGTCACAAGCAACAATTAAAACATTTGAAATTGGTGGTAAAACCATCAGTATTGAAACAGGCCGTTTGGCTCGCCAAGCCGATGGTGCAGTAGTAGTAAAAATGGGTGATACCATGATTATGGCAACTGTAGTATCTGCCAAAGAAGCAAAAGAAGATGTGGATTTTATGCCACTTACAGTTGATTATCAAGAAAAATTTGCGGCTGTAGGTCGTATTCCTGGTAGTTTTCACCGCAGAGAAGCTCGTTTATCTGATTATGAAATATTAATTAGTAGAATTGTAGATAGAGCTTTACGCCCTTTATTCCCTAGCGATTACCACGCAGATACGCAAGTAGCTTTAACTTTAATATCGAGCGATCAAAATATATTGCCAGATGCATTAGTAGGCTTAGCCGCATCAGCAGCAATTTTAGTAAGTGATGTACCATTTAACGGTCCAATTTCTGAAGTTCGTGTAGCTCGTATAGATGGAAAATTTATTGTAAATCCTTATAAAGACGAGTTAGATCGAGCTGACATGGATTTGATAGTAGCTGGTACTGAAAAAGATTTGAACATGGTGGAAGGCGAGTGCCAAGAGGTAAGCGAAATAGACATGTTAGAAGCTTTAAAAGTAGCTCATGAAGCTATTAAATTACAAATTAAAGCACAGTGGGAATTATGCGAAATGTTAGGGGGCAAAAAACCAGTTCGTACTTATAATCATGAACGTAGTAATCCGGAATTAGCAGCTGCTATTCGTGAGTTTTCTTACGATAAAATATTTGCTATTGCAAAATCAAAAGCAGGTAAAAACGAAAGAAGCGCTGGTTTTAAAGCAGTAAGAGAAGAGTTTAAAGCTTTACAAGAAGAAGGAACTGTTTTGGATAAATTTTTAACCAACAAATATTTTCATGATGTAGAATACGATGCAGTTCGTGCCATGATTATGAATGATAGACAACGTTTAGATGGTAGAAATTTAGATGAAATTAGACCAATTTGGTCAGAAGTAGGTTACTTACCTGCTGCTCATGGTTCGGCTTTATTTACCCGTGGCGAAACTCAATCGTTAACTTCGGTTACTTTAGGTTCAAAATTAGACGAACAATTATTAGATAGCCCAATGTTAGCTGGTTATTCAAAATTAATGTTACATTATAATTTCCCTTCATTTTCAACTGGAGAAACTAGACCAAATCGTGGTCCGGGAAGACGTGAAATTGGACATGGAAACTTGGCTTTACGTGGTTTAAAACGCGTGTTACCACCTTTAGAAGAATGTCCTTACACCATTAGAATTGTATCAGATATTTTAGAATCAAATGGTTCTTCAAGTATGGCTACAGTTTGTGCTGGTTCATTGGCTTTAATGGATGCTGGTATAAAAATTACTGGTGCCGTTAGCGGAATTGCAATGGGTTTAGTAAGTGATGATGCTACAGGAAAATATGCAATTTTATCTGATATTTTAGGCGATGAAGATCATTTAGGTGATATGGATTTTAAAGTAATTGGTACCGCAAAAGGTATTACTGCTTGCCAAATGGATATTAAAATAAATGGTTTACGTTGGGAAATGGTAGAAGAAGCTTTAAACCAAGCAAAAGCAGGCAGAGAACATATTAGAAACGAAATGAGCAAAACCATTTCTGCTGCTGCTGATGATTTAAAACCCCACTCACCACGCATTGAAACTTTATTGATTGATAAAGAATTTATAGGTGCGGTAATTGGACCTGGTGGAAAAATTATTCAAGGTATTCAAAAAGAAACTGGAGCTACAGTTTCTATTTCTGAAAATGAAAAGAATGGTGTCGTAGAAATAGCTTCTAGTAATGCAGATAGTTTGCGCAGAGCAATGCAAATGATTAAAGGCATAGTTGCCGTTCCAGTTGTTGGTGACGAGTACGAAGGAAAAGTAAAAAACATTATGGACTTTGGTGCATTTGTTGAATTTTTACCTGGTAAAGATGGCCTATTACATATTAGTGAAATTAGCTGGAATCGCATTGATAAAATGGACGGTGTTTTAGAACAAGGTCAAACAATAAAAGTAAAACTAATAGAAGTGGATAAAAAAACAGGAAAATACAGATTAAGCCACAAGGCTTTATTACCAAAACCTGAACCCACTACTAAGCCAGAAGCCCCAAAAGAGCCAACGGCATAATTAATAACTAACAAAAAAAGAGAACCTCGGTTCTCTTTTTTTATGTTCTTTTTTTATAAAAATTAAACTTTTTTATAATTTTTATAACCTATTTCCCATCCAAATAATTTAAAAGCTAATTGTTTTAGTTGATCTTTTATTTTGGTTTTATTGTGTTTCAAATCAAATTCAAACTGCCAGTTTTTATTGGCTATTCGCTGTAACATTACTTTGGGATGTGAACTTGTAAATTTCATTAAAGAATCTATTTGCGAGTAATCAAATTCTTCAGCTTTTAATACGTTTTTATCTATCCAATTGTCATCGTGCCAAAGTTTATTTAATTCCTCTTGCTTTCGTTGCATTGCCTTTGGATTCTTCACCCATCCGTAATGATAGATGTATGCTTCTATAGGTTTTACGCTCAGTTTTTTATTGTTATTTTTCCTAAAACCTTGTGCATCTTTATAGGAATAAATGTTTTTATTGTTTTTTATAATTCTTATTTCATTGTTATACCAACCACTCGAGTTGCCTATATAATCGTAAGAACCATAAAAATGTAAGTATTTAAAAAGTAAACCATCTACCTTTTTATTTGATTTAAAATGTAGCATGGCTTGATTAATTACTGGCAAATATTTTTCATGCACAGCTTCATCGCCCTGAATATAAAAACACCAATCGTAATAGATTGGAATGGCTTGAAAAGCTTTATTGGTTTCTACAGCTAAAACCTGTCCACCTTGTTTTAAATTTTCGTCCCAAAGGGTTTTTAAAATTTTAATTTTTTCGGGATTAATGGCTTTTATTAAAGCTTCAGTTTCATCGTCCGATTTGCCAAGAGCCACATAAACTTCATCACAAATTGGCAATATAGAATTAATAGCTTCTACTATTGGATAATCGTAAATGATGGCATTTTTTATAATAGTAAAACCTGCTACTTTCATATTTAATCAGGTATTTGTTGCATTTGAATGAGCTGTTTGTAAGTGCCATCTTGCTGAATCAAATCGTTGTGAGTTCCTTGCTGTACTATTCTTCCTTTTTCAAGTACTACAATCAAGTCGGCATTAATAATTGTACTTAATCTGTGTGCTACAATTATAGTTGTTCTGTTCAGCATAATATTGTTCAAAGCTTCTTGTACCAAGCGTTCGCTTGCGGTGTCTAATGCCGAAGTGGCTTCATCTAATATCAAAATATCAGGATTGGTATTTACTGCTCTTGCAATGCTTAATCGTTGTTTTTGGCCACCACTTAATTTGTTTCCTCTATCGCCAATATTGGTTTCATAACCATTTTCGTTTTCTATAATAAAACTATGTGCATTAGCAATTTTAGCGGCTTCTTCTATTTGAGTTTTACTAATATTTTGCTTTGCAAAACTTATATTATTTGCAATGGTGTCATTAAATAAAATACTTTCTTGGGTAACAATTCCCATTAACCCACGAAGCTCTAAAATTTTATAATCTCTTATATCAACTCCATCTATTAAAATTTGCCCTTCAGTAGGATCATAAAAACGAGGAATCAAATCGGTTAAAGTTGATTTTCCACTTCCCGAGGGTCCAACCAATGCAACAGTTTGCCCTTTTTTAATAGTTAAATTTAAATGTTTGATTACATGCTCCTCATCGTATTTAAAACTTACGTTTTTAAATTCAATTGTTTCTTGAAATTTTAGAATTGAATGAGCATTTGGTTTTTCAGTAATTACCTCTTGGCTATCAATAATTTCATTTACCCTGTCGATGGAAGCCAAACCCTTGTTCATAGAATTATAGGCAGAACTGAAAGCTTTGGCAGGCGACATTAATTGAGAAAACACGGTTAAATAACCAATAAAAACTGAAGCTGTCATTCCATATTCATTTGATAAAACCATTTTCCCACCAATCCATAAAATGGTAGCAAAAACAGCTATGCTAATGGTTTCACTAATTGGCGATGAACCATCGCTAGTTCTATTAGCTTTTATATTTAAATCGGTAAAAAGTTTATTTTGAACCATAAACCGTTTCAATAAAAAATCTTGCGCATTAAATGCTTTAATTACTCGAACACCCATTAATGTTTCCTCAATTAAAGCCACTATGTCGCCTAACTTTGATTGACTTCTTGCCGATTGTTTTTTTAATAATCTTCCAATCAATGCTGCAAATAAAGCACTTACTGGAAGTGCACTAAAAACGATTAATGTTAGCATTGGATTTACCCAAATAAGCATGATTAATGAAATGATAATGGTAATTGGTTCTTTGGTAAATGCTTCCAACGAACTCATAATAGCCACTTCTATTTGATGCAAATCGCTGGTCATTCGGCTTAATAAATCGCCTTTTTTTTCTTTACTAAAATAGGAAAGTGGTAAAACTAATATTCTTTTATATGCAGCAATTCTATAATCACTAACTATAAAATTGCGAAGAGGAACCATATAAAACAAAGCCAAATAACGAAAAACATTTTTTAGCGCAATCATAATAACTACAAAGCCGCAAATGAATAAAAGCACAGATTCGGCTCCATAAACTTCTTTGTAATAGCCCATATTACCCTTTGCCCAGTCAAAAATATCATTAAAATCTAAACTAAAATTAAAACTACTTGGTGATAGCAAAGCTTTATTGCTTTCATTTTTACTAGTACTAAAAAGCACTTCGAGTAATGGAATTACCAGTGCAATAGAAAACAGTCCAAAAATGCTTGAAAGCACATTGCAAACAATATTCATTAATGCATAGTATTTATATTTAAAAGTAAATTTTATAAATGTGAAGTAGCCTTTCATTATATATTTAAAGTAGGCAAATATGCTATTTTTTAGCCTATAAACCCAAAAAAATATTTTAAAAAAAAAGAGCCATTCAATGTATGTTGAATGACTCATTTTTTAAGTTATAAATGCTTATTTATTTAAAACCAATAAAGGAATTTTAGTATGATAAGCCATTTTTTTACTTAAACTTCTGTGGAATAATCTATCGAAAAAATTACGGTTATGTTTGGCCATTACAATCATGTTTGAATGATTATTAGTAATAAAAGTATTGATACTTTCAATAATACTTTCACCTTTTGGAAGTTTAATTATTTGCCATTTTTTAAATTCATCTGCATCTTTGTTTCTACTAAAAAAATTATGTTCGGCATCAAAAAATTCATCATAATCAGATTTAATATGTAAAACACTTACATCTGCATCATATAAATTGGCAAAATAGGCTAAACGAGAAATTGCGGGAAATTCTGGTTCGTTATAATCTGTGGCATAAACCATGTGAATTATTTCTTCGAAACGAGAAGTAGGTGGAATAATTAAAACAGGAATTGCCGAACTTGCTGCTACAGAAGCGGCATTACTACCAATCAATATTTCTTGCATTCCACTTGCACCCGTAGTTCCCAAAACGATTAAATCTATATTTTTCTTCTCTGAAAAATTTTGAATTTCATCTTGAATAAATCCAAATGCAGTATGAGTTTCAAACGCTAACTCAGCATTTTTTAAATATTTTATTGTTAAATCTTCAAAGCTTTTCTTAGTAAATTCTTCCACTTCCATTAAATATGATTGATACACATTATTTGGAAATGAATTATCCATGATTGGAATGTTTTTTACATATAAAACATGAATTGACGCATGGGTTTTTTTTGCTAATTGAATGGCGTATTGCAAAGCATTATTTGCAACTTCAGAAAAGTCGGTTGGAATTAAAATTTTGGTTATCATAATTTATATTTTTAGAAATTTTAGTACATTGAAAATAAATGAATTATTAAAAGCAATTTATTTATTTTACTATTCAAATTTAGACATAATAAATAGGCTGATATAATCTTCATATCAACTAATATGATGAATTTTATCAAAGATATTTAGTGTTTTATTAAATTAAAACAATTCCAATTGTTTCAATAAATTTGCACCCATGTTAACAAACCGACAATTATTTTTAGCTCATCAAGCGCAAACCACCAATTTTCCATTAATGCTAGAAGTAGCAAGTGCAGATGGTGTTTATCTTACGGCACCTGATGGAAAAAAGTTTTTGGATTTTATTTCGGGAATTTCAGTTAGTAGTTTAGGTCATGGAAACCAAGCGGTAAAAGATGCCATAAAAAATCAGGTAGATCAATACATGCATTTAATGGTGTATGGTGAATTTATACAAGAACCAACCGCGCTTTTAGCAGCAAAAATAACAAGCTACTTGCCTTCAAATTTAGATTGTGTTTATTTTGTAAATTCAGGTGCGGAAGCTACTGATGGCGCATTGAAATTAGCCAAACGTGTAACTAAAAAGTCTAAAATTATTGCCTGCAAAAATGCTTACCATGGCAGCACACATGCAGCATTAAGTTTAAACAGTAATGAATATTATACGCAAGCATTTCGTCCATTATTGCCTAACATTCATTTTATTGAATTTAATAATATTGAATCGTTAAATATAATTAATGAAGATACTGCATGTGTAATCATTGAAACCATACAAGGTGAAGCAGGATATATAGTTCCAACATTTGAATTTTTAACTGCTTTACAAGCAAAATGCAATGAATTTTGCGCACTTTTAATATTTGATGAGATTCAAGCAGGCATTGGAAAAACAGGAAAAATGTTTGCTTTTGAACATTGGGGAATTATTCCAGATGTGTTATTGATTGGAAAAGCATTAGGTGCCGGTATGCCAATTGGCGCTTTTGTTACTTCAAAAAAATTAATGCATGTTTTTACTGACAATCCAATTTTAGGACATATTACCACTTTTGGTGGCCATGCAGTAATAGCGGCTGGTGCTTTAGCGGGTTTAAGTGAATTAGAAAGATTAGATTTGATCAGTAAAATTCCAGCAAAAGAGGCATTAATAAGAGCGAAATTGGTACATCCTAAAGTAAAAGAAATTAGGGGAAAAGGCTTGATGCTGGCTGCACAATTATCTAATTTTGACGAAACCCTTAAACTTTGTCAACTTTGTTTGGACGATGGTTTAATAATTGATTGGTTTTTATATGCCGATAATTGTATTCGGATAGTTCCCCCATTTATTATTACAAATGAAGAAATAGAAAAAGGAATTGATATCATTTTAAAAAATTTAGAAAAAATATAATTGATTGGTTTTTATCATGTTTTTATAAAAAAAACAAATTTTGACAAATGTCTAAAAATTAATCAAAAGCATTGACCATCATAATAAAATCAAGGAACTTGGTTTGTAATTTGATATATTTACTGTATTGATTATATTTAAAAAAGGTATTTTCAAGACATAATTTGAGATTTAAAAAACATAAATTTTAAATACTTTTTACAGAATACAATGTATTTCATTAAAAAAACCGATATTCGCCCACAATTTATAAAGAATTCGATACAATTTTAATGAGCGAAAGCACAGGACCAAAACGATTAAACGCAGTAGTAAAAGAGCTGAATGTAGGAATGCAAACCCTTGTGGAGCATTTGGCTAAAAAAGGATATAGCGTTGAGGCTAAGCCTACTACTAAGCTTTCAGATGAGCAATATTCAGTATTACTCAGTGATTTTCAAAGCGACAAAAAGAACAAAGAAGAGTCAAAACTGTTTAACCATAATAAAGTTAAGCCTAAAGATATTACTATTGACCAAGTTAAACCAAAAACTGTTGTTGTTTCAAACGATGACGATTATGTGGATGACATAGTTGTAAAAACAGGTTTAACAAACAGATACGAAAAACCAATTGAGAAAATTGTTGAACCAATTATTATTACTCCAGCTCCTACAAAAGAAGAGCTTAAAGAAAAAGTTGTTGCGGAAACTCCCAAAATAGAAGCAAAATCTGAAAAAGTTAAAGTAGAAAAAGCGCCAAAAGTTGAAGAAATAGTTGAAAAAACTGTTGAAAATTCAACAAATGATGCTGAAAATGATTCACCTAAATTAACAATTTTAGGTAAAATAGATTTGAATTCTATCAATTCAAAAACTAGGCCTGATAAAAAGGTTAAAGAAAAGAAAGAAGTAGAAAAACCCGCTGTAAAAAAAGCCGCTGCGAAATCAGTTAAAGTAGAAACTGAATTGGTAGAAGCAGTAAAAAAACCCGCTGCTAAAACAGTAAAAAAAGCACCTGAACCAGAAATAACAGCAGCAAAAGTTAATTTACCCGAAGCATTAGTTAATGAAGAAGTAGAGGTTATTGCTCCGCAAATGACAGAACCTAATTACGAAAAATTAACAGGTTTAAAAGTAATGGGTAAAATTGTTTTACCTATAGATCCACCAAAATCAATTAACAAGCCAGTTGCATCGAGCGATGCAAATAATAAGAAAAAACGTAAACGTACAAATTATATTGGCGGTAGCGATACTACTAATGATAAATTAAATAAATACGTTAAACCAGCAGACGGAACAGCAAGACCACCTTATCAAGGTAATAATGCAGCTGGAACACCAAGAACTCCATATCAAGGAAATAATCCAAATGGTCCAAGAACACCTTATCAAGGAAATAATCCAAACGGACCACGCACACCATATCAAGGGAACAATCCTGCTGGTGGAGCTGGAACACCAAGAACACCTTACCAAGGAAACAATCCAAACGGACCTCGTACACCCTATCAAGGAAATAATCCTGCAGGTGGTGGAGCTCGTCCGCCATTTAATAAAAATGCAGCTGGAGGTAATAAATTTGGAAGTAATCCAGCTTATAAGCCAGGTGAAAAGAAAGAAATTACTGATAAAGAAGTACAAGATAAATTAAAAGCAACATTAGCACGCTTAAATCCAGGTAGTAAAAATCCTAATATTGGTGCAGTTCGTTCCAAAATTCGTAAACAAAAACGTGATGATGCCAGAAATGAAAGAGAAGAAGCGGCCATCGAATTAGAAAATGCAAACAAAGTATTAAAAGTTACAGAATTTGTAACTGCTAATGAGCTCTCTAAAATGATGGAAGTTACCATTACTCAAATTATTTCTACTTGTATGAGTTTAGGCATGATGGTTTCAATTAACCAACGCTTGGATGCTGAAACTATTAGTATTGTTGCTGAAGAATTTGGTTTTGAAGTGGACTTTGTAAGTGCAGAAGTGCAAGAAGCGGTGGAAGAAGACAAAGATGATCCTGCAGATTTGGTTTCTCGTGCACCTATTGTAACTGTAATGGGTCACGTAGATCATGGTAAAACTTCATTATTAGATTATATTCGTAAAGCAAACGTAATTGCTGGTGAAGCAGGTGGAATAACACAGCACGTTGGTGCTTATGAAGTAACACTTGATAACGGCAAAAAAATTGCGTTTTTAGATACTCCCGGTCACGAAGCTTTTACAGCTATGCGTGCTCGTGGTGCAAAAATAACGGATATAGTAATTATTGTAATAGCTGCAGATGATAGTGTAATGCCACAAACGAAAGAAGCCATCAGTCATGCGCAAGCCGCTGGTGTGCCAATTGTTTTTGCATTTAACAAAATAGATAAAGATGGTGCTAACGTTGAACGTATTCGCGAGCAGTTAGCCCAAATGAATATATTAGTAGAAGAATGGGGAGGTAAATACCAAACTCAAGAAATTTCGGCTAAAAAAGGTTTAAACATTGATTTATTACTTGACAAAGTATTATTAGAAGCTGAAATTTTAGATTTAAAAGCAAATCCAAATCGCAGAGCAGTTGGTTCCATTATTGAAGCATCGCTTGACAAAGGACGTGGAATTGTAGCTACTTTAATGGTTCAAAATGGAACTTTAAGAGTAGGAGATCCAATTATAGCTGGAACAAATTCTGGAAAAGTAAAAGCCATGTTTGATGAACGTGGTAAAAAAATGCTTTTTGCTGGACCCTCAACTCCTGCAGTAGTTTTAGGTTTTGACGGTGCTCCGCAAGCTGGTGATAAATTAATTATTACCAAAACGGAACAAGAAGCCAGAGAAATTTCAAATAAACGTAAACAATTACAACGCGAACAAGGATTACGTACCAACAAGCATATTACTTTAGATGAAATTGGACGTAGGTTAGCAATTGGTAATTTTAAAGAGTTAAAAATTATTGTTAAAGGTGACGTGGATGGTTCGGTGGAGGCATTGAGTGATTCATTGATTAAATTATCGACTGAAGAAGTTCAAGTAAGTGTAATATATAAAGCAGTTGGTCAAATATCGGAAAGTGATGTAATGTTAGCTTCTGCATCTGATGCAATTATTATAGGATTCCAAGTTCGTCCTTCGCCACAAGCACGTAAGTTAGCAGAAGCGGAGGCAATTGATGTACGCATGTACTCAATTATTTATAATGCTATTAACGAAATAAAATTAGCTATTGAAGGAATGCACACTCCTAAAATGGAAGAGAAAATTACTGGTAATATTGAAATCCGTGAGGTATTTAAAATTACTAAAGTTGGAGCCGTTGCAGGTTGTATGGTTACCGATGGTAAAGTATTCCGTAATTCTAAAATACGCTTAATACGTGACGGTGTGGTAATGCATACGGGTGAACTTTCTTCACTTAAACGTTTTAAAGATGATGTAAAAGAAGTAGCTTATGGATTTGATTGTGGTTTAACAATAGAGAAGTTTAACGACATGAGAGTTGGCGATTATGTAGAAGCTTACGAAGAAGTAGAAATTAAACGAATCGCTTCGAAACAATAATTATAAATAAAATTAGCATCAAGCAGCCAACTGAAAAGCTTGGCTGTTTTTGTTTCATTAAAAATGCGTTTCGACAAGCTCAACGACCAATAAATGCAGTCTACTGAGCCTGTCGAAGTGTAAAAAAAATATAAAAAATAAGACCATGACAAAACATATAAAACCCGAAAAGTATATAAAAGATAGAGGACAAAGTTTAGTAGTAAAAGTTTGCTACTTAAATTCTGATTGGCAAGAAATTGGCAAAGCCACTATATTAATAGTTAAGCACATTCCAAAAACCAATTATATCATAGGAAGTTACCAAATAGATTTACATTGTTTGGGTATAAAGCAAACTGCTTGGGGTTATGGTGTAACCGAAAAAAAATTAGCTGAAATATATAGCCGTTTGGGTGCAGGAAAACCACTGGCAGAAGCCGAATATAGCTTGTGTAGCCAAATTATTAGAGAAGCAAATGAGTTTGGAATAAAGAATGGTTTAACGCCACTTCCTAATTTTGAAACTAGCCAATATTTAATAGAAGATGCTTCGGAAAACCCAATACAAATTACCTTTGGAAAAGCGGGTAAACCACATTATAAAAAAGACGAATTCAGCAATAACGATTTAATGATTAGCCAACTTACTGCTGCCTTAGGAGCAGATGGTTTTACAGTTGAAGAAATGTAACTGCTCAATATAAATTGATTTATAAAAAAGCCAAACTTGAATTCAAGTTTGGCTTTTTTATGGTTTAAAAGAATACTAAATCAATGCAGCATTTTTAATTTCTTCAACAATGCCTGGATCTAATAAAGTGGAGGTATCACCAAGGTTTGAAGTTTCACCTTCTGCAATTTTTCTTAAAATTCTTCTCATTATTTTACCACTTCTTGTTTTAGGTAAACCAGTTACAAATTGAATTTTATCGGGTTTTGCAATGGCACCAATAATACGAGAAACTGTTTGAATAATATCTTGCTTAGAAAGGTTTTCGTTTTCATGTCGTCTTTCAAAAATTACATAAGCATATATTCCTTGTCCTTTTATATCGTGCGGATAGCCAACTACTGCACTTTCCACTACACCACTATGCATGTTAATTGCATTTTCAACTTCAGCCGTTCCAATTCTGTGTCCGCTTACATTTAAAACATCATCTACACGGCCGGTAATTCTGTAGTTTCCATCTTCATCGCGCAAGCATCCATCGCCAGTAAAATACATGTTTTCGTAAGTACTAAAATAGGCTGTTTTGCACCTTTCATGGTCGCCATAAGTAGTGCGAATAATTCCAGGCCAAGGCTGCTTAATACATAAGTTTCCACTTACTGAATTTCCTAAAATTTCAACACCATTTTCATCAACCAAGCAAGGCAATACACCTGGCATTGGCAAAGTGGCATGAGCTGGTTTTTGAGTTGTAACACCTGCCAAACTTGTAATCATGATGCCACCAGTTTCAGTTTGCCACCAAGTATCAACGATTGGGCATTTTTCTTTACCAATAATTTTATAATACCATTGCCAAGCTTCTTCATTTATTGGTTCACCAACTGAACCTAAAACTTTCAATGAACTTAAGTCTTTATGTTTTACAAAATCTAATCCAAAAGCCATTAAACTTCTAATAGCAGTAGGAGCGGTATATAAAATATTCACTTTGTGTTTTTCAACTATATCCCAAAACCTTCCAGCATCGGGCCAAGTAGGAATTCCTTCAAACATTAAACTGGTTGCGCCAGCACTTAAAGGGCCATATAAAATATAACTGTGTCCGGTAATCCAGCCAATATCTGCAGTACAAAAATGTATTTGTTTGGGTTGATATTGAAATGTATTTACAAATGTATAATTGGTCCAAACCATGTATCCTGCAATGCTATGAACCACACCTTTTGGTTTGCCAGTAGAACCCGAAGTATATAAAATAAATAAGGGATCCTCAGCATCCATTTCTTCAGCGGGGAAACTAACTTTTCCATTTTGTTCTACTTGTTGTTCGGCATGTTCCATTTCATCTTCCCACCAAACATCTCGGCCTTTTAGCATACTTACAGGAGTTCGAGTTCGGGTATAAACAATTACTTTTTTTACAGTTTTGTTTCCAATTAATGAATCATCAATTACATTTTTTAAAGGAATGTCTTTATTACCTCTAAAAGCGCCATCGCAGGTAATAATAAATGTTGCTTCGGCATCTAATAACCTATCGGCAATGCTTTGAGCTGAAAATCCACCAAAAATAACGGAATGAATAGCACCAATTCTAGCACAGCCCAAAACTGCATAAGAAAGTTCTGGAATCATGCCCATATATATACAAACCCTGTCACCTTTTTTAACGCCTAAATTTTTAAGCATTTGTGCAACTTGGCATACACGCTTATGTAAGCGATTATAAGTTACAATCCTCGTTTTTTCTTCAGGGTCGTTTGGCTCCCAAATAATAGCTGCTTGTTCTCCAATTGTATCTAAATGTCTGTCGATACAGTTTTCTGTAATGTTTAATTTACCGCCTTCAAACCATTTTATATTTGGCTCATTAAAATTCCAATTTGAAACTTGATCCCACTTTTTTTTCCAAGTAAAATTTTCAGCTATTTCACCCCAAAATTCTTCAGGTTTTTCAATGCTTTTTTGATAAGCTTTATTATACTCATCTATGTTTTTTATTTGATAGGGATAATCCATTTTTTACTTTTATAATTAGTACGAATATATAATGACTAATAATAAATTTTAAAACAAATTGTTAAATAAGTATAGTTATGATAAAGATTTGTTTATAGTATAACATTTAAACAATAAAAAAGGCAAATGTAATTTATTTGCCTTTTCAGTTTTATATTTAATGATGATGTCCATCAGGCCCGTGAACATGTCCATGTGCAATTTCATCGTCTGTAGCTTCTCTAATTTCCATTACTTCAATGTCAAAATTTAGTTCTACTCCAGCTAAAGGATGGTTTCCATCTACAGTTACAGTTTCTGCATCTATTGCTTTGATGGTAACCAAAAAACGCTGTTCGTCAGATCCTGCTTCAAACTGCATTCCTACATTTATTTCTTGTCCGGCAAAAGCACTCACAGGAACTTGTTGTACCATTTCGTTTTGATAATTTCCATAACCTTTTTCAGGGCTAACTTTCAATTGAAATTTATTTCCAACTTCTTTGCCATCTAATCCTTCTTCCATTCCTGGAATTAAGTGACCCAATCCATGAATAAAATTTAACGGACCTCTTCCATTGCTAGAATCTAATACTGTTCCTTCATTATTGGTCAATGTATAATGAATAGCTACTACTTTGTTCAAACTTACTTTCATAATCATTTATTTTAAGGGTGTTTTCCCTTTTTGTTTATATTTTTAAAAGGAGCAAATATGAACTTTTAAAAACACTTTTCAAGTAAATAAACATTTGAAAATGCTTGATTTTTGAAATGAATAAGACAATAATTATATGTAGTTTAATAAATATAAAAATTTACTTTTCAAATTTTATAATAAATTTTAGGTCTTTAAATAAATTATTTTGCCTAATTTTCGAATTATGATTGTTAACTAAAAAAAAAGCAATTTTAGTCCTTTAAATTAATAAAAACGGAGTGTTTAAAGGATTTAAAATTCTTTCCAAACCATTAAAAAGAGTATTTGATTTATTAAATTATGAATTAAATTAATTTCAGTAAGTATTTTTATATTAGGAAATTATAAAATAAAAACAGTAGTTTTACATTTTAATAAAAACAATTTATTTATGAAAAATATTCTTACATTATTGATGCTATTTGTAGTTACAATAATACTACATGCACAACCAAAACCAACTGTAAAACCGGGTACTCCAGTGGTTCCGGGTGTTCCTAGCAAACCAAAAGTAAGTGCCTATGTGCTTAAGAAAGATTATGAAGAAATGCTAATAACACTTGATGCTAAAGTAAAATCTGCTACCAATGCAAATGCAAGTTTAAGAAACTTAATTGGCAGCAAGGATAGAGAAATAGCATCACTAGGCGAAAAAATGAAGCAGGTAGAAGAAATTTTAAATTCTACAGCTTTTAAAGTTTCTAATACTGAGGATTCATTGGATAAAACACGTTTCTCAATGGAAGAATTCAGGAAAAGCTCGGAAGAAAAATTTGCAGAAATTAATGCTTCTCATGAAGCAGCTAATAGTAAAATGATGATGTTGTTTAGCATTGGTTTATTAATAACTGTTGGCTTTTTTGTATTTTTATTAATGCAATTAGGAAAACTTAAAAAATCAATATTAAGTCACAACATAAATGCTGAAATTAAACTTCATGAAACGATTGCTGAATTAACTGAAAACCAAAAAGCAGAACTTGATAGTGTAAAAAGCAATTTAGATAGAGATAACAGAATTTTAAACCAAAGCTTATCAAAAGCAATTGCTGACGAAGGAACAAGAGTAAACTTTGAAATTGAAAAAATAAATGCTGAACTAAAAAAATAAATGAAATAAATTATTATAATAAAGGCTGTTGAATTTTAATTGAACAGCCTTTTGCATTTTGTCACATTGAGCGAAGTCGAAATGTTTTGAATACGAACATTAATTTCTCGACTCCACTCGAAATGACGGTCATTTTAAATTATTTGAGACAACCACTTTTTGGAGTAATATATTTTTTAAAACTGTTTGCTAATAAAATATATCAAGGCTACAACAAACAAAACAATTACAATTCTGATAAAGCTTTTTATTAATAAACTGATGTAAGCTAAAACAGCAAATATTAAAGCTGCTATTCCAATATATAACATTGATTTATCGTAAGAAAAACCGGTTTCAGAAATCCATTTACCAAAAGGGAAACTGGGTTTTAAATGCTGTATTTTTACATGAAAATATTCTAAAAAAGCCATGCTACTTATTATTGGCGCGGCAATCATTAACAATATTGAAAATGCTTTTGTGGTCAGTGATTTCATCATTTTTTTAAGCAATGGCCGCTTCTACTTTTGCCAATAATTCATCTGCTTTTGCATGGTTGTTTGCCAATAAATTTTTTGCTTCAGCAATTAAATTTTCAGCAAATGTTCTATCTTTTAAATCTTTTGCATTTACCATTACATTAAAATAGGCGCCTCTTACCGCAGTTTTTACACAAAGCACACCAACACCAGCATCAGTTACAGAATTTTGGTTCCCTTTTTCAATCATTGCTGCTAATAAATTCAAGGATTCTGAAGCAGTTTGCATTACTTTAAAAGGAACTTCACAAGCATATTTTGTGGCATTTTCTATAGCTAATATTCTTGCTGCTTTTTCTTCTTCTGTTGCCTTTGGCAATCCAAAACCAAGCATAATTTGGTTAAAAGCATGGGTGTCTTCATCTACTGCTTTCAGCAATTTATCTTTAATCATTTGACCTTTATCGGCCCATTCGCTAAAATATTGCACTTGCTCTTCCCAACCACGTTTGCCTGCCGAAAGATTAGCAACCATTGTTCCTAATGAAGCACCTAGACTACCCACGTAAGCACTGATTGAACCACCTCCAGGAGCTGGACTTTCACTGGCAGTTTCATTGGCAAAACCACGTAAATTCATGCCAATCAATTTTTCATTATTGGCATATTTTAGTTTGTATTCTATAATTTTATTATTGGCATCAAATGGTGCTAGCTCATCCAATCCTAATGATTTAATAGCTATTTGAATCAACTCTTCCTCACTCACTCCAACTGAGCGTTTTTGTTTCATTAAATAATGTCTTCCTGCCGAAAGCATCGCTTCTAAAGGAATTAATCCAACCAGTTCCGAACCAGTAACACGCATTCCACGTTTTTCGGCACTTTTACAAACTTCATCAAATGCTTGGTGAACTGAAGTGATTTTATAATTGGTTAAATTGATGCTTATTTGAGCAATATTATATTCTTCAATAAACCAACCAATGGCTTTACATGCTTTTAAAGTTCCAGGAACGCGCACTTCATTTCCATCGGCATCTTTTATTATTTTTCCAGTAATTGGATTTCCTTCACGCAATACACGCCCAGCTTCTCTAATATCAAAAGCAACAGAATTTGCCAATCTTACCGATTTTGTATTTAGGTTTACATTATATGCAATCAAAAAATCGCGCGCACCAATTACAGTTCCGCCAGCTTTTTCATTGAATTCTGATGGTCCAAAATCGGGTGCCCATTCTGCTTGTTTTATTTTTTTGAAAAAGCCTTCGTATTCACCTGCTCTTATTACCGAAAGATTATTACGTTCTTTATTAGGCTGTGCATTTTCGTATAAATAAACAGGAATATTTAAATTTTCTCCCACTCTTTTCCCTAACATTTTAGCAAATGCTACTGTTTCTTCCATGGTAATTCCGCTAACGGGAATAAGCGGACAAACATCGGTAGCACCCATACGTGGATGTTCGCCTTTATGCTTGCTCATATCTATAATTTCGGAAGCTTTTTTTATGGCTAAATATGCGGCTTCTACCACAGCATTTGGTTCGCCAACAAAAGTTACAACAGTTCTATTGGTAGCTTTTCCAGGATCTACATCTAATAATTTTACACCATCTACACTTTCTATTACATCAGTAATTTGTTTGATAATTTGTAAATCGTGTCCTTCACTAAAATTTGGAACACATTCTATTATTTGAGTCATGAGTTGTTGATTTTTTTTTATAAAATTATATTAAATAAAATAGGATACGAATCTAATATAATTTTACTTTTTTGGAACTAAATAAAACTTGAAGAATATCGTATTTTATTCCATTCTGCAACAAATCTTTTTATTATTAAATTTTTTATTATTTGGCTATAATCATGGTTTTCATTAACTGTGAGGCACCTTGCTGAACTTGATAATAATAGGTACCATTTCGCAAACTGTCAGCTTGCATTATTACTTCGTGTGTGCCTTTTGAAAAATTATCTTCGGCAATGGTTAAAACCTCACGTCCTATATTATCAAATAACCTTATTTTTACGTAACCACCACTGCAGGTAAATCGAATGGTGGTTTGGTCAATTACTGGATTTGGGAAGTTTTCTAAAACACCAATTTTTGCGCTTTCTATTTCAACTGTGTTGCTACTTCCATCTGCAATAATATTTAACAAAGGGAAAGTTTTATTTAAAAGCAAAGGACTTAATTCTGCATCGCTCACTTTAAACCAATATTTTAAAATACTGGCATAAACAGCGCGAAAATCTATTTGCATTGGAACATTGTCATTAACTGTTACTGAAGCGGGAATTATTGGATTGAAACCAGTAATTCCTGGCTTTACTTTTTTACCAAATATAAATAAAGGAGCCGCTGCACCATGGTCGGTTCCAAGGCTTGAATTTGATTTAATTCTGCGTCCAAATTCTGAAAATGTCATGCCTAATACGCGGTCTTCAACGGCTAATTTTTTCAAATCATCCTGAAAAGCATTCACCGCTTGCGATATTTTTTGCATTAAATTAGCATGAGATCCAGTTTCGGTTAAAGTTGCATCAGTTTGCGCTGAATGGGTATCAAAACCTCCTAAGTTTACCATATAAACTTGAGTTTTTAAACCTCCAGCTATTAATCGAGCTACAATTTTTAATTGATCAGCCAAACTATTTAACCCAGCAGTTGGATATAAAGTTGAAACGTTTGTTGCTTTGTCGGCTGCAGCTTTAATGGTTCCGCTGTATTGTTGGGTTTGCTGAGCCACTAATCTTACATAAGTTAATTCATGTCCTGCTGGTGTGCTTGCTGCAGTATCAACAGTTCCTGTAATAAATTGATAAAACGATGTAGGATCGGTAATTGACATGCCTAAACTTACATTTTTACCTTGTATAACAGGAGAAATAGATGCACCAATTTGAATGGATGGCGGATCGGGAAAATTTACATTGGGATAATTTGTAGGGAAATTAGTAAATTTTGTATCCAAATATCGGCCTAACCAACCTGTTTCCTCTACCACATCACTTTCGCTTCCAGTGTTCCAAATATCTGTTGCTCTAAAATGTGAAAAATTAGGATTTGGATAACCCACACTTTGAACAATATTAACCATTCCGTTGTCATACAATCCTCTTACTTCGCTTAAGCTTGGGTGCAATCCTGTAACAGTATTTCCAGTTAAAGCCAACACTTTATTTTGTTGAATTAATATATTTTGACGCGCTAAAACCAATTTGCTATATTGATCAATTGGAATGACAGTATTTAAACCATCGTTTCCACCATTTAGTTGAATAAGCACCAAAACACGGTCTTCCACACCCGATTTACCTAAAAAATTTACAATTGGATTATCGGCTAATGCCTGAACTGGAAAGCCATTTATTAATATTGGCAAAGCACTTGCGGTGATTGCTTTTTGTATAAAATCTCTTCTTTTCATAGTTTAATTATTTACTTGATTAAAAAAATAAAATTAAGTTAATTGAAATTCGGCTAGGCCAAATAAATATTTAAACATTCCTTGTAATCGAGAATAAACAGCTTGCTTTTTAACGGTATCGGTTGGAGCTGCTTTGAATTGATTCCAAGCATCGCTCCAATAATAATCAGAAGCTTGGCCTGAAAGTAAAAAAGCGGTTTTTATTTGAGCTTTACTTGTGGCCGATAAGTCTATTGCATAAAGCAAACTGATAGCTTGACTTACCAATAAATTAGGATCTTCGGGCGATGTAAATAAGTCAACTAATGCTATAGGATCTAAAATAAGTTTAAAGCTTTGGCGATTAAAACCTGTATAAACCATGGCATCGCAAAATTGGTTACGTTTGGGTAATGAATCGGAATTTATCCAAAGCTCATAATATTGTGGCGATTGATAATAAGCGGGCCAACCTGCTACATTAGGTGTATCGCCAATGTCTTGTCCTAATAATGAACAAGCTTGTTGAACATACACCCAATGTGTGTATTGTTGCAAAACAATAGCCGAAGTAGGAAATTGTAAATTAAATGTGCGAGCTATTCCTATTAAATGGTCGGTTGGTGGTTTTATTAAACAACCCACATTTAATGAATCGTAAAAATGTTCGCTTTTAAGTAATGTTTCAATTACAGTTTTTATATTGTAATTACTGTTTCTAAATACGGTGGCTAAGGGTAAAATTACATTGGTTTCAACCGATGAATCGATGTTATAGTAAACAAAAAAGCGATAAATTTTTCGGCAAATATAATTGGCTACTTCGTTTTGAGCAAAAATCATGTTCATCAAATCATCCACTTCCGAAGCTCCATTTGCACCCGTTTTACCGTTAATAACTGTGTTGTTATAAAACGATGAAAACTGTTTATTAGTAGTATCGTGTTTTGTGCTATCAAAGTAAGAAAAATTGGTTGTTCTATTTGTTCTCCAACCTGTCATTACTCTTGCCGCAGCTTTTACATCATCTTCGGTGTAGTGATTTGTTAAATCTTTTCCAACAGTAAAAAGCTCTTGTAGTTCTCTTCCAAAATTTTCGTCTGGGGCGGTATTGGTGTTTTTTTCTCCGTTTAAATATACCAACATGCCACAATCGGTAGCCAATAAACGTGTTAAAGTTTTATAGTTGCCAAGGCAATTTTGGCGCAGCACTTTATGGTGATCGTAACAGAAACGAGCCGATTGTATAACATTGGTTTCAGTAGCAAAAAGATTGTGCCAAAACAAAATCATTTTTTCATTGATAGTTCTATCTTGATTGATCATTAAACTAGTCCACCAAGCTTTAAATGATTGCCTGCGTGCACCACTTAAATTAGGATTTTCGGCTGCATTTACCCATGTTTGACCAAGAGGAACTTCCGCATCACTTAGGTTTGCAGTGCCACTGTAATGATTCAATGGTGGTGAGGGATAAGTAGTTGAAATATTTAAAAGTGAATCAACGGATTGTACCATTGTTTTACTTTTAAAAAAATCAATATCGGCTTTTGTAACCCCAAATAAAGTTCTTCGGCACAAATGTTTTATTTGTTCCTCGCCCCAAGTTCCAGTGTATTCGCTTATACCAGTGCTAGTTTTTCGCAAATCATTTGGTAATTCTTTGTTTGCAGGATCTTTGAACGGATAAACAGGTAATTGCTTATCATCAAGTGCGTCTAACGCTACATTTTGAAAAAATTGTTTGCGGTTAATTTGTGCCATCAACTAAATTGTTTTTAAAAAAAAGAGTTGTCAAAAGTTTATATTTTTTTAACAACTCTATGCTCCGATTGAATAATAATGAAATGGTTTAATAATTTTTATTCCACTACTATTTTTTCGTGAAATTGATTGTTTTCATTTTCAATTTGTAACAGGTAAATGCCTTTAGCAATCCCATCTAATTGAATATTTTGTTGGTTTAAACCAACATTTAAGTTTACTAATTGCATAGCAACCAAAGCGCCTTGAATATTATATACTTTAACGGTACAATTGCTTGAATTTTTATTCCAAACCGATAAATTAAATTGGTTATTTACAATTGGATTAGGGAAAACTTGGTAATTAAAGTTTTCATTTTGATTGGCGTTTTTAATAGAAACTGGACTGTTTACCGTTAATGAATAAGCGGTCAATGTATCGTAAACTGTTTGTGAGCCTAAAATACCAATTGAAACTTTAATTTTTAAAACTATTTCTAAAGGAAAAACACCTTTTTGAGTTGGAGTTCCTTTTATATCAGCACAGCCATTTCCACCACCAGGAATGGTACAATTAGCAGTATTACATTGGAAACTCATCCCATTAGGAATCCCATTTACTTGAACTATTGTAAATGAATCAACATTAGCCTTTGTGGTTCCAAATATTGGTATCGTAACCATTGTATCTTTGGTTACATGAAACTGTAAAATTTCAGCATATGATTGTCCAACTCGAGCATCTGGTAATGTAGCAGGATAGACTCCAGTATTTACTAACAATGTGTCAGGAGTGCATTGTGCATTTGCAAAAGAATTAATAAGGAATATGCTAATGCAAGTAGCAATAATTTTGTAGTATTTTTGTTTCATATTTTTCGAATATTTTGTGAGTTTAAAATCCAAATATATTAATTTACAGATATGATTTACAAAAGGATATGAAAATTATTATAAAACGATCAAATTTTTACAATAAAAAAATTAAAAACGCATTTAAATAATTGACTAATTCCAATTAAGAATTACTTTATTTGTAAGCATGCAATCTGTATTATTTGTTTGTTTAGGAAATATTTGTCGTTCACCATTGGCCGAAGCACTTTTTTTAAAACATGTAAATGAACAAAATTTAGCGTATAAATTTAGCGCTGATTCTGCTGGAACTGCTGCTTATCATTTGGGAGAACTTGCCGATAAAAGAACTCGAGCAATGGCTTTAAAGTTGAGTAATTTGAATCTTACTCACAAAGCCAGGCAATTTAAAACCAACGATTTTTTAACTTTTAATTTTATAGTTGCCATGGATAAAACCAACTTCCAAAACATCATGAAATTAAAACCCGAAAATGCCAAGGCAAAAGTGCTTTTAATGAGGCATTACGATAGTATGATTCAAAATGAAGATGCCATTCCTGATCCTTATTATGGAAATGAGAATGACTTTGAAAAAGTACATCATATGTTGAATGATTGCACCAAAAACTTTCTGAAGGAATTAATAGGATAATATTATTTAGTCAGCAAAATAATCTTTCACCAATTTTGCTTTTGCTATGCCAATTATATCAATGAGTAAATCCATGTTTGCTTCTTGAATTTTCTTTACTGATTTCAATTCTTTTAGTAACATTTTAGCAGTTTCAGGTCCAATGCCTTTGATGTTTTCTAGTTCAGTTATAAACGTGTTTTTACTACGCCTGTTTCTGTGGTTTGTAATGCCAAAGCGGTGTGCTTCATCGCGCAGTTGTTGAATGATTTTTAAAGTCTCCGATTTTTTATCAATATACAAAGGAAATTCATCGTTTGGATAATACAGTTCTTCTAATCGTTTGGCAATGCCAATAACAGGAATTTTCCCATATAAATTAAGTTTGCGCAAGCTCGCTATTGCAGAACTTAATTGGCCTTTTCCGCCATCTATAATAATTAAATTTGGCAATGGTTCGTTTTCGTCCAATAAGCGCTTGTAACGCCTAAAAATAACTTCTTCCATGGTGGCAAAATCATTTGGACCTTCCACTGTTTTTACATTAAAAATCCGGTAATCTTTTTTACTCGGTTTTGCATCTTTAAAAACCACACATGCAGATACTGGATTAGTTCCGTTTAAGTTTGAATTATCAAAACATTCAATATGATGCGGAAGTTCTGTTAAACGCAAATCATTTTTCATTTGCGTTAGCACTCTATCCACTTTTAGCTCAGGATTCACCGCTTCGTATTTGGCTAATTTATCTTTCTTGTAATACAAGGCATTTTTCAAAGAAAGGTCTAATAATTTCTTTCTATCACCCAGTTTTGGAACAGTAATGGTAATGCGTTCATCGCTCCAATCTAACTCAAATGGAACAATAATTTCCTTGCTGGTACTGTGGTATTCATCACGCACTTCCGCAATGGCCAAACTCAGTAATTCAGCATCTAATTCGTCCATTTTTTTCTTTACTTCAAAAGTTTGCGTTTGAATAATAATGCCATTCGAAACTTTTAAATAATTGATAAAAGCAAAACGTTCATCACTTACAATGCTAAAAATATCTACATCGTTTAAAATGCCACTTACAATGGTCGATTTACTTTGGTAATTTTCCAAGGAATCTAACTTGCGTTTATACCTTGCAGCTTCTTCAAATTTTAAATCGTTAGCGGCTAAATGCATGTAGTTTTTCAAAACAGTTTTTACCTCACCAATATTTCCTCGTAAAATACTTTTGATATGTTTAATATTTTGATGGTATTCATCTTCACTTACTAAACCCACGCATGGTGCTTTGCAATTGCCAATATCATATTCCAAGCATGTTTTAAATTTATGCGCACTGATATTTTTTTCGCTTAATTGAAAGTTACAATTCCTTAATGGATAAATGCTTTTGATGAAATCCAAAATGGTGTACATCATGTTGCCAGATGCATATGGACCAAAATATTCGCTACCATCTTTTATATGTAATCGGGTAGAAAATATTCGTGGAAATCGTTCGTTTTTGATACAAATAAAAGGGTAAGTTTTATCGTCTCTTAAATTGATATTATACTTTGGTAAAAACTTTTTTATCAAAGAATTTTCTAATAACAAAGCATCAATTTCTGTTTCAACTAAAGTAAATTGAAGGTCTACAATTCGGCTCACCATGATAGCCGTTTTTCGGTTTTCGTGTTGATTTTTATTAAAATAACTGTTTACCCTTTTCTTTAAACTTTTGGCTTTGCCAATGTAAATTAAGGTTCCATCTTTATCAAAGTACTTATAAATACCAGGAGAGTCGGGTAATGAAGAAATGATGGCTTTTAAGTGTGGCGTGTGCATTGAGTGGCAAAGGTAAATTATTTAGTTGCAAAAAAAGCCTTGAATTTCTTCAAGGCTTTTAGGCAAAACATCAAAACACATCAACTAATTATTTACTTCAAACATTATTGGCAAAACCAATTTCACGGCTACTTTTCTATTATTTTGTTCTCCAGCTTTCCATTTTGGCATTTCTTTTATTACCCTCATTGCTTCTTCATCGCAGCCAAATCCTACTTTCCCCAAAACTTCTACGTCACTCACTTCTCCATTTTTATTTATAATAAATGATAAAGTTACTTTTCCTTGAACGCCATTTTCCAAAGCATTTTTTGGGTATTTTATTTCTTTGGCCAAATAGTCGTATAAATCGCCATTAAATTCGGGCATTTGCTCTATTGTAGTTCCATCAAATACTTCACCGGTTTCTCCACTTGGAATTGTACCTGTTCCTATTGGATTAAAAGCAGGATTTTTTGGACCAATTGGTAAATCTAAATCAGTTGTTCTTGCAACAGAATCAAATGAAATTGGTTTAGTATCTTGGTTTCTTTTCACTTCATAATTGTTGTTATTTCCTGCAGGTTTTGTATGGGCTTTTTCTATTTCTTTAATCAATTCTTTGGGAGGCAAAATGTATTCTACAATTGTTATTGAATCGCTAATAGGAGGCTCCACCAAAGGATTTTTTGCCAATACATCTCCATGTAATTTATTGTAAATTATAGAAGTTAAAATAATTGCCATAGGCACCAAAAAAGTAATCAAAAAACTGCGGATTAAATTTTTGTTGTAATCGCTGCGCAATACGTAAGCGCCATATGCTTTGTTTCTGTTTTCAAACACTAACTCATCCAAGTTATTGTGCTTTGTTTTTAAAATTTTCATGATAGTTTTTGGTTTAGATTTATTAGTAAGACACCAATAAAACGTGAACTGCACAAAACTATTTTGGTAATGACAGAAATTTTACAAAAAAGGAAAATATTTTTTTATTTTTATTCAGCTCTTAATGCTTCAATAGGCTGAATTTTGGCTGCTTTTCTTGCGGGAAAGAATCCGGCTAAAAGTCCAGCAAATATTAATGCTGCCAATGCTTGTAACACCACGCTGAATTCAACATCTGGTTTTCTAAAATATTCGCTATCGGGAATGTATTTTTGTGCTAAAGCCAATAAACCAATTCCGAGCATCATGCCAATATAACCAGAAAGGGCGGTTATAAAAATGCTTTCTTGAATAATTAATGAAACAATACTAAATGGCGTTGCACCTAATGCTTTTCTAATTCCAATTTCTTTGGTGCGTTCTTTCACTACAATCATCATAATATTACTCACACCAACAATTCCGGCTATTAAAGTACCAATTCCTATGATCCATACAAAAATGCGAATGCCATTGATTAAACCCATGATTCTTTTAAATTCAATCACGTTATTCCAAACAAAAACTGCTTTTTTATCAGCTGGGTCAAAATGATGTTTTTGTGCTAAAAGCGTATAAACTTCGTCTCTTATTATTTCACTTTTCTCCATATCCGATTCGGGTAAAGTAAAAATTATTTGGTCTAGTTTATTATCATTTCCAAACACCCTTTGCGATGTGCTAATAGGAATATATGCCCTTCTGTTATCGTCTGGTCCGCCTGCATCTTTAAAAATACCAACTACTTTAAACGGAATTCCGTTGATGTTGATGAGTTGATCAATTGGATCTTCGTCTTTAAAAAGTTCTTCCACTATTTGTTGTCCAATGGAACAAATTTTCCTACATTCTTTAATGTCTAAATCGTTAATAAATCGCCCTTTTGTAATGACAATTTTTTCTGCAAAAATCATATCATAGTTACAGCCTTTGGTGCTAAAACTTCCGTATCGGTTTTTATAATTATATTGGTTTACCTCCCAAAGTTGTAAGCGTGGCGAAAGGTGCTCAATGGTTTTTACACTTTTACCAATAGCTTCATAATCTTGATTGGTAAGTTTAATATCGCGGCCAGGTTGAATGCCATCGTAAGCCACAGAAGTACGGCCGTTATTGAACCAAACGCTATTTACAGCATCGTGCGAGAATTGAAATTTAACGCCATTTCCCAATCCATTTCCTGTTCCTAATAAAACAATGAGCATAAAAATTCCCCAAGCCACACTAAAACCAGTTAGGAAAGTGCGGAGTCTATTCTTCCGAATAGATGCAAATATTTCTTGCCATTTATCTATATCAAACATGTTTTTAAAATATAAAATTCGAAATACTAAATTCGAAAAGGATTTTGTTTATTTTTTAGAATTTAATTATTCGAATTTATAATATTACTCCATCCTTCAACCGAATCGTTCTATCCGTCATTTCGGCTATATCGTGTTCGTGTGTAACAATTACTACAGTAATTCCACTTTTATTGATGTCTTTTAAAAGACTCATTACTTCATAACTTGTTTGTGTATCGAGCGCACCAGTTGGTTCATCGGCCAATATCATTTTGGGTTTTGCAATTAATGCCCTAGCAATGGCAACGCGTTGTTTTTGTCCGCCACTCATTTCATTAGGCATGTGGTAAGCCCATTCTTTTAAGCCTACTTTTTCCAAATATTCTAAAGCAATGGCATTTCGTTTTTTGCTACTAATATTTTGATAATACAGCGGCAAAGCCACATTTTCCATTGCATTTTTAAACGAAATCAAATTGAAAGATTGAAACACAAAACCAATGTATTGATTGCGTAATTTGGCTGCTTTTGTTTCGTTCAAATGTTGAATTAAAGCTCCGCCTAATAGGTATTCACCCGCATCGTAATTATCTAATATTCCTAAAATATTTAAAAGGGTAGACTTTCCACTTCCCGAAGAACCCATGATAGAAACCATTTCGCCTTCATTTACCTTCATGTCAATACCTTTTAACACCATCATTTTATTATCGCCAATGGTGTACGATTTTTGTATATTTTTTAGTTCAATCATTTTGTAATTGCCAAATATAATTTTTAGCCATTGATAGTTTTATATGTTTACATAAACGGACGATATAAACAACAAAACAAAAATAAAGCCCACCAGGCTTTGATGAGCTTTATTTTTCTAAAATATTTTTCTTTTTAATTTATTCCAAAATTATAGCTAAAACCAACCACTAAACCTCCAGGTTTTAAATTATTTAGATCGTTTTTACCTTTATCGGAAAAATGAATGGTGTAATCAATATTTTCATGACTTCCGCCATCTACTAAAACTGAAAAACCTAAGTCTAACACTAATCTATTGCCACTTTTTCTTATCCATTGGCGTTGAATTCCTATGTTAAATAGGGTGGCAGCAGTTAAATTCATTGAAACATCTTTTTGACTTTTTACACCAAAAGTATCTTCTACTTCTAATTTAACATTTGCATCGTTTAATCCGCTAGCGCGTGAAATACTTAACACAGGACACCAAGCATTTTTATTAATGGCATTAAACACTATTCCTAAAGATACTTTACTGCCCCAACTTCCAACTCCCACGCCTGCGTCCAAAATCATTTTTTCATTTAAACGAATGCCTAATTTAAATCCTGCTGCTCCGCAATTATTATTGATACCACTGCCAATACCAAGGTAAAAAGTAGCATTCTTTTTTTCCAATCCATAATCTTTAATATTTTGTGCACTTACCAAATAAGTAATTGAACAAAATAAAAGTGCTACTAAAACATTTCTTTTTTTCATGATTGTATTTTTTAAAATTAATGTCCACCTGATACTTTTTTATCAAAATCAATTCCTTGACTTTTTAAAATGCCACTTACTTTCCAAGCGTAAAATGCCAAGTAAGCAAAACATAAAGCACCAATAATATAACTATTTTGAATTCCTATGTTTTCCGAAACAACTCCTTGTAACCAACTCACAATTCCACCGCCCATAATCATCATAATTAAAAAACTACTTCCTTGACTGGTGTTTTTTCCTAATCCGCTAATGGCCAAAGTAAAAATACATGGCCATAATGTACTACAAAATAATCCAACACTTGTAAATGCATAAACACTTGCCATGCCGCTAGTGGCCATGCCAATTGCTAATGCTAAAATTCCTAAAACCGAAAATATTAATAACATTCTTGCTGGATTTCCTTTGCTGGCAATGTCAGCAGCAATTAATACTAAAATGATTAGTCCGTAAACATAAAAAGGAGTTAAGTCGTGCTTTGCAATAGCATTTACAAATAAGAAAACACCAAATGCCAAGTAAGGAGCTACAAAACGAAGTACTTTTTGGGTAGTCATATTTTCGGTAAATGCTTCCACCGCACCAGTCCAACGGCCAATCATTAAACTTGCCCAATACAATGAAATATAGGGGGCAATATCGCCAATGGCAAAACCTAATTTACTTTCCATATATGCAGGTAAATTACTGGCAGTTGAAACTTCAACGCCTACATATAAAAATATGGCAATCATTCCCAAAACCAATTGCGGGTATTTTAGTGCAGAATTTTTAGTCGATTTATTGTCAACATCAGATTCCTCAATGGCTTTTGGATGTTCTGGTAAAGAAGAAAATTTTAGTAATACTGCTACTAATAAAAAAGCAATTCCTAAAACTAGGTAAGGAATTTTAACACTTTCAATACTCAAATCGGTATTACCAGAGGCAGCCGAACCAAAAATAGCAAAACTTACAATAAGCGGCCCAATGGTAGTTCCCAAATTGTTAATTCCACCTGCTAAAGTTAATCGTTGAGAGCCGGTAGTAATTGGTCCTAAAGCAATAGCTAATGGATTTGCAACCGTTTGTTGCAATGAAAAACCTAGTCCAACGGTAAATAATCCGGCTAGCATAAGTGTATATGAACCCGAATTAGCAGCGGGATAAAACAACAAAGTACCAAGTGCAGAAATTACCAAACCTAAAGCCAATCCATTTTTATAACCAATTTTGTTCACCAAATCTTTTCCAATTAACAATGAAATTCCCATGTAAATAAGTGAACCAACTGTGTAGGAAATATAAAAAGCAATGGATACAAATTGACTTTGACTTTGTGTTAAATCAAATGCTTTTCTGAATACTGGTATTAAAATATCGTTGCTGGCAGCCACAAAGCCCCAAAAGAAAAATACGATGACTAAAGGGATGAATTGGCCCCAATTTGTTTTTGAATTTTGTTCCATTTTTTATAATTTTATTTGTGGTCAAGAACGTAAAATATTATGAAAACAAAAAATAAAATTATAAACCTTAAATTTGTTTCAAAATAAATATATAAATATGCAATTAAGCGAGGCCCAAAAACAAGTAGATGAATGGATAAAAACCATTGGAGTAAGGTATTTTAATGAGCTTACCAATACAGCTATTTTAATGGAAGAAGTGGGCGAACTAGCCCGAATTATGGCCCGAAAATATGGCGAACAAAGTTTTAAGGAAAGCGATAAAAATTCCGACATGGCAGATGAAATGGCCGATGTACTTTGGGTATTAATTTGCCTAGCCAACCAAACCGGAGTGAACCTCACCGAAGCTTTTGAAAAAAATATGGCTAAAAAAACCAACCGTGATGCTACCAGGCATTTGGAAAATGAGAAGCTGAAATGAAAAGGGCTGCTGGCTTCTAGCCTCTAGCAGCTGGCAAAAGTAAATTTATTCTATTGTTAAAATACCAATATAGATTTGTTATTGAAAATTAATAGCAGAATGAAATATTTAGTAAGTCACCACCCTAACTAAAATTATAACAATAAAATCTTTTAATTTTCTAATCTTCCAATTTATAATGATACTTATCTATAAAAAATGGTAAATTGAGAAAATTATATAAATTGCGATGCAAAATCAACCAATAAAGGATTAAATTTTATGTCAAAAATAACTGAATTATTAGGCGATCAAGCCGATTATTACTTGAATCACGAAAGTAAAACCATTTCAAAAAATCATATTCATTTACCAGGTGCCGACTTTATAGACCGCTCTTTTGGTCCAGGAAACCGTAATCCACAAGTATTAAGAAGTCTTGGTCAATTATACGGAACAGGTCGTTTGGCTAATACAGGTTACATGTCAATTCTTCCAGTAGATCAAGGAATAGAACATTCGGCAGGTGCATCTTTTGCTCCCAATCCAGCATTTTTTGACCCTGAAAATATTGTAAAATTAGCCATCGAAGGTGGTTGTAACGCTGTTGCTTCTACCTATGGTGTGTTGGCTGCTAATTCTAGAAAATATGCGCATAAAATTCCATTTATTGTAAAAATAAACCATAATGAATTTTTAAGTTACCCTAATAAATTTGATCAAATTATGTTTGGTTCGGTTGATGAAGCTTGGAACTTAGGAGCTGTGGCTGTTGGAGCAACTATTTATTTTGGTTCAGACGAATCAGGTCGTCAAATTCAAGAAGTAGCAGCTGCTTTTGAGCGTGCTCACGAATTGGGAATGGCTACTGTTTTATGGTGTTACTTGCGTAACAATGCCTTTAAAGTATATGGTGTAGATTATCATGCAGCTGCTGATTTAACTGGACAAGCAAACCATTTAGGAGTAACTATTCAAGCAGATATTATTAAGCAAAAATTACCAACCAATAATGGTGGTTACAATGCTACTAAACATGGTAAAACTCATCCAAAAGTATACAGCGAATTAACAACGGATCATCCAATTGATTTAGCTCGTTATCAAGTTGCAAATTGCTACATGGGTCGCCAAGGTTTAATTAATTCAGGCGGAGAAAGTAAAGGTGCTACCGATTTAGCAGAAGCAGTTACAACAGCAGTAATTAACAAACGTGCTGGTGGACAAGGTTTAATTAGCGGACGTAAAGCATTTCAAAAACCAATGAACGAAGGAATAGCTTTGTTAAATACTATTCAAGACGTTTATTTAGATAACACAATTACCATAGCATAAATTATAAATAGTTGAATGAAATACATTCAATTAATTCATAATTCAACATTCATCATTCAACATTTTTAAATGAGTTGGTTTAAACGAAAAATAGAAGGTATTACCACATCTACATCCGATAAAAAATCGGTACCTGATGGGTTATGGCACAAATGTTCAAGGTGTAAAAAAGCCACATTAAGTTCTGACCATGCAGCGGGAAAATATGTTTGCATGCATTGTAATTACCACGATAAAATTGGTTCAACGGAATATTTTGAAGTAATTTTTGATAACAATGATTACGAAGAATTATATAGCAATATTAAACCTACCGATCCATTAGCATTTAAAGACACTAAAGCATATAAAGACCGTTTGGTTGATACCATTAAAAAAACTGGAATGGACGATGCTTTAAGAGTTGGCATTGGAAATGTAAATGGTTTGCCTTTGGTAATAGCTTGTATGGATTTTGGATTCATTGGTGGAAGTATGGGAAGCGTAGTTGGTGAAAAAATTGCGAGAGCAATTGATTACGGACGAGAAAACAAAATTCCAGTGATGATTATTTCAAAATCGGGTGGCGCACGAATGATGGAAGCAGCTTTTAGTTTGATGCAAATGGCCAAAACTTCTGCCAAATTAGCGTTACTAGGAAAAGCAGGTGTTCCTTATATTAGCTTAATGACCGACCCAACAACTGGTGGTGTTACTGCTTCGTTTGCTATGCTTGGCGACATTAATATTGCTGAACCAGAAGCCTTAATTGGCTTTGCTGGTCCACGTGTTATCAGAGAAACAATTGGTAAAGATTTACCAAAAGGATTCCAAAGTTCTGAATTTGTTTTAGAACATGGTTTTTTAGATCTGATTGTTCCTAGAACACAATTAAAAGAAAAATTAAGTACACTTTTACATCTTTGGGCTGAAAAACCGATTGCAGTTTAAAACCGAAAACTTATAAAACAAATATTTGAACCACATAGGTACAAAAAAACATAGTTATTGCGCTTTGTTTTTTATGTACTTATGTGGTTTTTTAATTTATAAAAGCATATACAATTCAATCAAAATGTTTTGGTTAAAAAATAAAATACCGCTCAGATTCCAAATTATTTATTCAATATTTTTTGTATTGTATTTTGCAGTTTTTGGTGGTTTTAAATGGAGTTTTGAAGTACTTTTCTTTATTGCAGTAATTGGAATCATGGCATCTAGCGTTCAATATTCATTTCTGTATTTTGCTGAAATAGGTTTAATTAAAATAGGATTTTCAAACAAAAGAACCATTTACTTGTTGTCTTTTATAGCATTGTATATTTTAAATATTTGTTGCATGTTGTTGTTTACCCCAGTGGGATGGAATGGCGGAAAGTCCTTTATTTATTTTTATGGTTTTTTTGGGGTTTCCTCTTTAGTTTTTTTATTTTTATTAATAACACCATTTTATAAATTCCTATTAAAAAAATAAATTTTCAATCATTCACATTTCAACAAAATATAAAATTATAATTAGCTGTTTTACAGCAACTAAACAGTTATTTTACATAATATGAAAAATATTATTATGTTTTATAACTAAAAGGCTGTAAAATTATCCGACATTTGCAAGTCAAAATTGAACCCATACACAAAAAGTAAAGAGGAATATATATAGTAATGAGGCAACTAAAAATAAGCAAGCAGTTTACCAATCGTGAAAGTAAGTCGTTAGATAAATATTTGAATGAAATAAGCAAAGTTTCTATGATTGATGCGCAGGAAGAAGTAGAACTTGCACGTAGAATTAGAGAGGGAGATCAAGTAGCTTTGGAACGTTTGGTAAATGCCAATTTGCGTTTTGTGGTTTCAGTTTCAAAACAATATCAAAACCAAGGTTTAACGCTTGGTGATTTAATAAACGAAGGAAATTTAGGTTTAATAAAAGCAGCAAAACGTTTTGATGAAACTCGTGGTTTTAAATTCATTTCTTATGCTGTTTGGTGGATTCGCCAATCTATTTTACAAGCTTTAGCCGATCAAAGTCGTATTGTTCGTTTACCGTTAAACAAAGTAGGTTCAATAGGGAGAATTGGTAATGCTGCTGCAAAATTAGAACAACAATTAGAGCGCGAACCAACGGTAGAAGAAATTGCTTTAGCCATGGACATTCCAATTTTAGAAGTGGAAAATGCATTGCGCAGCACTGGACGTCATTTATCAATTGATGCACCTTTAACCGAAGGTGAAGACAATACTTTATTAGGAATTTTAGACAGCAACGATGAGCCTCGTCCTGATGTTCAGTTGATCAATGAGTCGTTACAAAAAGAAATTAACCGTGTTATTTCTACTTTAAGTGAAAAAGAAAAAGACGTATTGAAATTCTATTACGGATTAGATGGCGGACCAGCACATACGCTGGAAGATATCAGTGAAAAAATTGGTTTAACCCGCGAACGTGTTCGCCAAATAAAAGAAAAAGCTTTGCGCAGATTACGTAAATCATCGAAAAGCAAAATCTTAAAATCATACTTAGGATAATTTATTTTGAAACTTGTCCTCGGTTGGTGTCCTCACCAACCGAAATAAGAAAATCCCAATTGTAATTATTTGCAATTGGGATTTTTTTGATTTAAACAAACAACATGACCACAACACATAAACACACCAACTCATTAATTCACGCCAGTAGCCCTTATTTATTGCAGCATGCACACAATCCAGTAAATTGGTTAGAATGGAATGAAGAAACGCTTTTAAAAGCCAAAAACGAAGACAAAATGATACTGGTGAGCATTGGTTACTCGGCTTGTCATTGGTGTCATGTAATGGAGCACGAAAGTTTTGAAAACGAAGAAGTGGCCGAACTGATGAACAAAAACTTTATTTGCATAAAAGTAGATAGAGAAGAACGTCCCGATATAGATCAAATATACATGGATGCGGTGCAATTGCTTACTGGGCGTGGCGGATGGCCGTTAAATTGTTTTGCTTTGCCTGATGGAAGGCCGCTGCATGGTGGAACTTATTTCCCAATAGAGCAATGGAAAAAAACATTGCAATCCATTGCCGATTTTTACCAAGATAGAAAAGTAGAGGCTTTTGAATATGCTGCAGAATTAACCAACGGAATTAATAAATTAGACCAAATTATTCCTGCAGAAAATTCAGCAATAAAATTAGCAACCATTGAAACTGCGGTAGAAAATTGGAGTAAAAACTTCGATTTAATATATGGTGGATACAATTGGGCACCTAAATTCCCCATGCCCAATAATTGGCAATTTTATTTGCAATATTATCAGTTTTCAAAAAACGAATTGCTGTTAGAAGCGGTAACACAAACCTTGAATGGCATGGCCAATGGCGGAATTTTTGACCAAATAGAAGGTGGTTTTGCGCGCTATAGTACCGATGTGTATTGGAAAGCCCCACATTTTGAAAAAATGCTTTACGATAATGGGCAATTAATGGGTTTATATGCGCAAGCTTTTCAGTTAACAAAAAACCCTTTGTATAAAAATATTATTTACAAAACGCACCAGTTTTTACAACATGAATTAACCCACGAAAATGGTTTGTTTTATTCAGCCTTAGATGCCGATAGTGAAGGAATAGAAGGCAAATATTATATATGGACTCGCCAGGAATTAGTGGAATATTTAGGCGAAAATGAACCTTTGTTTAGCCTTTATTATTCGGTAGATGCCTATGGAAATTGGGAACATGGTGCAAGCATTTTATACAAAACCAGAACCATAGAAGAATTAGAAAAAATTACAGGAAAAAGCAGCATTGAAATAGAAGCAATCATTGAAAAATGCAATGCTATTTTAGTTGCTGAACGCAATAAAAAAACCAAACCCGGATTGGATGATAAAGTAATTACTAGCTGGAATGCTTTAATGATTTCAGGTTATTGCGAAGCATACAAGGCAATGAATGATAAAACATTTTTCTATGCTGCGCAAAAAGCATTGGATAGTATTTTAGAAAATTTATGGTTGAATAATCAATTGTTTAGAATCTATAAAAATGGTAAAATTAGCATTCATGGATTTGCGGAAGATTATGCTTGCTTAAACAAAGCATTGATTGATTTTTACCAAATTAGTTTTGATGAAAAATACTTACAAAAAGCCAATGAATTAATGGAGTTAAGCATTAGCTATTTTTACAGTGCTGAGAAAAAATTATTTTACTTTAAATCAAATACCGACACCGCTTTAATAGCCCGAAAATTGGACTTAACTGATGATGTGATTCCAAGTGCGAATAGTATTTTTGGCCATTGTTTACAAGCATTAAGCTATTATTTTAGCAATGATAACTATGGAAACATGGTAAATGAAATGTTAAATTTAGTACAGCAAAAATTTGCTAAAAATACCAGTAGTTATACCAATTGGATGCAGTTAAGTTTAAATAAAATACAAGGAGTAAAACAAATTGTTATGATTGGAAATGATGCGGAAAATTACATGCAACAATTGCAACAGCAATATTACCCAAACACACTTTTTGCCATTGCAAAGCAACATACAAACTTGCCATTATTGAAAGATAAAATGCCTATTGATGGCAAAACTGCTATTTATGTTTGTAATGATAAAACCTGCGGATTACCAGGTTATAGCTTGGAAGACTTATAGTTTTAAAGGTTTTTTAGAAGCAATCATTTTTGATTTACACAAAAATGATTGCTTCTAAAGCCTCAATTATTTAACTTTTACAAATTTATTATTGTAAATAACTGTTCCATTTGAAACAATATTTACCATATAAATTCCATTGGTTAATTCATTTAAATTTTCAATGGCAAACTTGTTGTAACCTGCATTTAAATGAATAGTAACATCCTTGATTATTTTGCCAGTTATATCGGTAATATTAAGTTGAGTATTTGCGTTTTCAAACGATTCAATTGCAACATATAAATGATCGGTAATTGGGTTTGGATATACAATTACTTGAGGTAAAATATCTTTACCATTTACTATTGAAATAGTCTTTGAATATTCAAATTCACCATTCAAATCAACTTGTTTTAGTCTGTAAAAAACTGCTTTATTTACTAAAAACACGTTGGCATCTACAAAATTATAGTTTGTTAATTGATTGCTGTTTACAGCACCATTCACAAAACCAATTTCAGTAAAATTTCTACCATCAAAACTACGTTCTATTGCAAATCCATTGTTATTAATTTCACTGGCAGTTGACCAATATAAATTGGCATTGTCGTTTTTAGCATTTCCAGTAAATGAAATTAACTGAACAGGCAAAGGATTGTTATTAGCACCAATCATAAATTGATTGTTAAATAGGGTTGAATCAACGCCCATAGTTACCGTTTGACCTAATAAGCTAAATGCATTTGCGTTATTTTTTGCCAAAGTCCAGGTTGCACTGCTACCATTAGCGCGGGTAAATAATTTAAAATCGTTTGCATTTGCACCGGTAACTATACCTACAACATTAAAAGTTACGTTGGCACTATCCATAGTTCCCGCACCATAACGGTACATTAACCAATAATTTCTGAAAACAGCTGTTACACCACCAGGTGCAGTAATTGGTGAAACCACCAAAGCAGAGTCAACAAAACGATGCACATAAATATCATTGGAAGCACTTTGATTATAAATATTCATATTGATACCTGTTCCAGCAAATGCTTGCGTACCACTTGAACTTATGGTTTGATTATTTACATTTGGTGTTCCTAATGGAAAATTGGTAGCTAAAAAAGTGGGCGTATTATTAATTATACCTGCATTACAATTTCCAGATGCATCTACCACGTAACTTCCACTTATTTCATCTAAACGGTAATATGCTTTTAAGTTTACATTCGATGAATTTGGTAAACGTGTGTGCATGTTTCTTCTAATTTGAAGGGCTGTTCTACAAGTGTCCCAAATTCTTATTTCATCAATAGAACCCACTAAAAATCCGGTACTTGTTCTTAGTGATCTTCCTATAAATACAGGTTGTTTATTACCTTCAATAGTTCCAAACATAGCTTTTGAACCTACCAAATTTCCATTTTGATAAATGTTCATGTTAACACCATCATAAGTTGCCGCGGCATGAGTAAATACACCTGTTGGGAATATTACATTTGCTATAACTGAATCAACAGCTATTGTAGTATTTAATTTAAAAACTAAATATCCAGCAGCAGAAATATAAAATGAATATTGTGAAATGCTAGTAGTTGAATCTTTACTAACAATATAGTTATCGTTAGAATTTGATGTTTTATTAACCCAAGCCTCTAATGTTAATTTTTCGGTAGTAATATTTAAAGTTTTAGCACCATTAGTTTGTAAATATTGAGTTCCGCTAAATTGTAATCCGTTACTTGAAGTGTTTACAATTGATGGCGTTACTACAGTAAATGAATAAGTAATGGTATCGTTATTTCTCTCCAAATCTCCCGTTAATTGTGTCCAAGCTTTTATGGTATAAGTTCCAGGAGTTGTTGGAGTAAATAAAGTTGCAGCATTAATAGTTGCAGATTCTCCACTCGCTAAAAACAGTGATAAAGTATCGGCTGTAGTTGAATTAACAGGACCAGTAATTTGTGAACGAACAATAAAACTTGATTGACTATTTAAACCATAATTAGTAATTTTAAATTGCGGAGCAATAGCCGAACTACCTGTCATTACTGCTGCGCAGGGTTGGTCAATACTTGCTAAACCAATATCGTCAGCTACTTGCAAACGTGGTTCAATCATGAAACGAAAGGCTGAATTATTACTTCCAAAATCTGTCCAAGTAGTTCCTCCAGTTGGAGCTGTATAGTAAAATGTTCCGCTTCTTATCGGGTTTTCATTTTGATATCCAAATGATGAGTTAGTTGTATTGAATTGAATAACTCCCACACAAAAACTTCCAGTTACAGCTACTGGCGGGTTAACAATTATTGTGTTTGCACCTGTTACAGTTGTAAAACTTGGTGATGACCAAAGCAATGATCCTGGTCCGCCTGTAGATGAAGTATCCCAAATTCCCACTTTTATAGTTTGTCCTCCAGAAAAAATATTTACACCAATTTGATTAATTGAATTAAATCCAGTGTAAGGAAATTTAGCCACAAAATCGCCTGTTCCTCCAGTAAATCCAACACCACCTAGTGCTGGAATGGTTGGATCTGCGTAGGCATAAGTACTTGTTGTAATTATTTGATTATATACTTTGCTATTATTTGAATTGGTACTATCGTTTGGAACAGTTACAGTGGCAGTACTTATTCCTAAGTTTACATAATTAAATGAATTAAATTTTACTGTTTTTGATAATCCTGGCGCTATAGTGTCAATATATAAACTATCAATAAATGAGTTAGTGCCAGCAATTGTTAATTTTACTTTTTGGTTAAATATGGTATCAATTCCAGTATTTCTAATATTTGCACTAACACTATGAGGATTTGCATAAGGAATAGGCAATTTACCCAAAGAATAAACTTCTTGAACTGCTGCATCTTTTAAATTATTAAACGGAGTAGATTCATGTGCGCCTCTGTATGTTGGATTTCCCCTAGTAGTTCCAAAAATATCAGATAAAACCAATGATGAACGCGGACAACCCATAACAATATAATTATTAATAGATGTGCCAGTTAGCGCCAAATTGGTATTACTTATAAAGTTTACATTATTAAATGTAGAATGAACCTCTAAGCCTGAAAGTGTGGCGGCTGCAGCGGTTTGATAACCTACAAGACCTGTTTGTGCATATAAACTATTTCCCCAAGTAGCAGGAAAAGGCCCACTTCCTGCTGTTCCCGTAGCCCAATAGTTATTATAATCAATGTCCAAAATTCCTACCATTGCAGTTAGTTGAATTCTAAATCCTGTATGGAATATACCTGTAGTTCCACCAGTTCTATTATTAATAAATACATTATTTCTACTTACAAAAGTAGCAGCAGTAGAAGTATTTGTTTTAATCAAACAATAGGAAACAACGCCTCCTGCAGTTCCGCCTGTATGCGTTCCGCCAATTCTAACACTGTTATTTATAATTCTGCAAACTGCAGGGGTAGTTCCTAAAAAATACAATCCAAAAACTCCTGAACAAGTTCCGCTACTTTGGGTTAGCGATATAAAATTATTATAACAATTAATTACAGGAACTACTGTTGGTGTTGTTAATGTTGGTGATATATATATACCATAAATACCAGCTGCAGCAATGGTTTGTAAATCATAAATTCTATTATTTGTAACCGTAGCATTAAATGCATCACAGTTTGCAAGTAAGTAAAATCCCATTGGATTAGTGCTACTCACGGCATAATTATGATAAACGCTATTTGAATCAAGGGTAAATGATTTTATACCCCCAAAATAACCACCTGCATATACGTTATTGTATAAATTATTTGCACGAATAAAAATATTCTCCATAGAATTGGCATACGTAACTGAACCTGATGCATATATTGCATAACGAGTGCCTGAAACATTACAATATTGAACCGAATCATACATATTACCATTAGTGGCCGCAGATGTTGTGTACCAAATTCCATAAATACTATTAGCTCCAGTACTTGCATTACCTACAATATTGCAATATTTTATACTGCCATTTGATGCCCCATTAATATATGAAATTACATGAGAACTTGCCGCATTTACGGTGTGTTGAAATGTTAAAAATTGGGCTGTTCCAACTCCCATTGGTCGCCCATCAAATGTTATATTATCGGCACCTTGAAGTGTTAATAATGTGGCACCAGATAAAGTACAAGAGATAACTTTACTAACTGTTGCTGAATCAGCAGGTCTGATTAAAACAGAAGAATAAGAAGCAATTCCACCATTGCCATTTGAATCCAATGAAATAGCTGCAATTTCAGTAGTATTTGAATGAACTTTAATTACAATATCACCTTGGTGTGTTCCATTGTTAATATTATCAATGGCAGCTTTTAGTGTAGCGTAACTTCCTGTTGAAGTGCCAGATGAGGCAACAAGCGAAATCTGTGCGTTTATATTATTTATTGAAACAATGAATAATATAAAGAGAATTGTTTTGTAAATTTTTTCCATAGTATTTATTTATTTATACAATGTTAAATTAAAAAAATTACAATTAACTAACATTTTTTAGTTTTTTAAGTAAACTTTTTTCATTACATATAAAGCGAGAACCATATTAAATTAAATTTATTTTTTGGATTTTTTAAAAAAAAGATGTCTGCCAGCATAAAAATCACTGTACGACAATACTATAAGTGCTAAATTGTTTCATTTATTAAATCTCTAAAAACCATAAAATCAAGTTTTACTATTCTTTATTATTCAAAAAACTTTTACACATTAAATAATATTTAAAAAATAAAGTTTTTATTTGCTGCATGGATTTGAAAGGAAAAGTAATTTTAAACATGCCTTTAGTTACTGGAGAAGGTAAAAATGGCCAATGGAGTAAACAAGAATTTTTAATTGAAACTGGCGACCAATATCCTAAAAAGGTAATGTTTGGTTTAATGGGAAATAAAATTGACCAAAATCCTTATAGCATTGGTCAAGAAGTAGTAGTTAGTTTTGATGCTGAAAGCAGAGAATATAATGGCAGGTATTTTACCAATTTAAATGCTTGGAAAGTTACTCCAGTAAGTTCTACGCCTCCTAACCAACCAACTCAACCAAGTGCACCACAAAATAATCATAATGATGCACCTACAAACATGTCGTTTAGTAGTGATGAAAGCACTTCAGACGATTTACCATTTTAATAAATTAAAATAAAAATATAGCAAAGCCATTGAACATTTTTTGTTCAATGGCTTTTTGTTTTTAAAGGTTTACTTTTAACAGCTAAATAAGTATTGCATTTATTTAACAAAAAAAGTGTTACTTTTTTTTAAATTGCAACCCACTAAATGAAACCAACCGACATAGTAATAATTGGAGCAGGACCAGCGGGTTGCAGTACTTCGCTTTTTTTAGCAAAAAACAAAATTCCCCATACCATCATTGATAAGGCTATTTTTCCACGCGATAAAGTTTGTGGCGATGCCTTAAGCGGCAAAGTAGTGTATGTAATGAAGCAGCTGAATCCTGAAATGATTGATGATTACAATAATAACAGTAATCAGTTTATGCCAAGTTGGGGTGTAAAATTTGTTGCGCCAAATGGTAAATCTATTGATATTCCTTTTAAATCGGATGTAAGTAAAGAAAAGCATGCACCGGGTTTTATTAGTAAACGCATTGATTTTGATGCCAGTTTATTTAATAAATTAGATAAAAATTATGCAAATGTTTTAGATGGAACTGAATTATTAGATGTAATTAAAACGAATGATGAAATTACAATTCAACTAAAAAACAACATTGAATCATTTGAAATAAAAAATATAAAAATGCTCATAGGAGCGGAAGGCGACCGTTCATTAGTAGCAAAAAAATTATCGGATATAAAAAAAGAAAACGACCATTATTGTGCGGGTATCAGGGCTTATTATGAAGGTGTAACCGAGCTACATGATCAAAATTTTATTGAGCTTCATTTTTTAGAAGAATTGCTGCCTGGTTATTTTTGGATTTTTCCTTTGCCAAACGGACAAGCCAATGTTGGCGCGGGAATGTTAAGTTCATCGGTAAGTGCAAAAAAGGTAAATTTAAAGGAAGATATGTTGCGAGCAATTGCCAATAATCCTAAAATAAAACACCGTTTTGCAAATGCAAAATTGGTAAATAATATTCAAGGTTGGGGATTGCCGTTAGGCAGCAAAAAACGTGTGATTAGTGGCAATAATTTTCTGCTAACTGGAGATGCAGCAAGTTTAATTGATCCGTTTACAGGCGAAGGAATAGGTAATGCCATGTATAGTGGAATGTTAGCGGCTGCACACATTCAAAATTGTATTTCACAAAATAATTTTAGTGCTGAATTTAACCAAACATACGACAAAGCTTTTTACGATAGACAGTGGGATGAATTAAAGTTAAGTCATACCATGCAAAAACTCTGTAAATACCCATGGCTATTTAATTTTGTGGTAAATAAAGCGAATAAAAACAAAGCACTTCGCGAAACAATAAGCTGCATGTTTGAAGATTTAGATTTGAGAGCAAAGTTGCGAAATCCACTTTTTTATGTAAAATTGCTTATTAATGATTAATTGATTTTAGATATGTTCAATCAAATAAAGAATTTTTTTGGAAAAATTATTTTAGCCAATTTAATAAAAGCTAAAAAAGAAAAACATGCTTTTATGTCATTTGATAAATCCAATGAAATTGGAATAATTTATAATGCCGAGGACATGCAAAATGAAAAGAAAGTTCAGCAATTTGCAAATGAATTAAGGAGTGAGGGCAAAAAGGTTTATTTACTTGGTTTTATTAACCAAAAAGAAATGCCTTATAAGCGTGTTCCACATATAAGCAGCGAATTATTTTTAAACACCAATCTTACATTTTTTAACTTACCAGATCCTGATAAAATTGGAAGATTTTTAGACATGAAATTTGATATTTTATTTAATATTTATAATGAAGAAACATTGGCATTGCAAGGCATATCGGTTTTAAGTAAAGCCAAATATCAATTAGGAGCTCAAATGAACCTTGCCACCAAATTATTTGACATGACTATAGATACTGGCAGTAATAAAGATTTGTATTTTTTAGCAAAACAAATGGAGTATTATTTAAAAGTAATTTAAAAAAACCATTACAAATAAATTTCTCATGTCGAATAAAGTTAAAGCTTCACTTTTAATATTATTTATTTTTATAAAATCAGTAGTATTTGCTCAAAAAAAAGGAGATGATTTTAGCAATAAAATTTTCAATTTTCAATTTATTTATAACGGGCAATTTCCTAGTGGTGATTGGGAAAAAATGTATGGGGTAAGTCATGGTTTGGGTTTTGGTGTTAATTATAAATCTCAAACAAATTGGTTATTTAGTGCTGAAAGTAGTTTTATGCTTTCCAGTAATTTGAAAAATACTGCCGATTTGGTAAATTTAACCAATAGTAATAATTATACTTTTAACGATAATAATGGAACTCCCGCAACCGTTGATTTATCGATGAGAGGGTTTACTGCTTTTGGTAGAATTGGTAAAATAATTCCGGTAAGTAGGTTCAATAAAAACCATGGTATTTTATTGCAAATTGGTGCGGGTTATTTAATGCATTATTTAAATTTTAATATTCCTCAAAATACTGTTGCTCAATTAAATGAAGAGAATCAACGTGGCTATGATAGGTTACATGGTGGACTAGCGACTAATCAGTTTATTGGATATTATTTTCATTCTGAAAGTAGGCTTTTAAACTTTTATGTTGGATTAGATTTTGCGCAAGCATATACTAAAAATTTACGTGAATATAACTACGATACTCACCAATATGATTTGAATTCAAAACAAGATAATTATACGGCATTTCGTTTTGCTTGGATGATTCCCATTTATTTAAGTTCAAAAACAGAAGAGTTTAACTTTAGAGCTAACTAAAAAATATGTTAAATTATATAGGTTATTTTCTTTATGTAATTAGTATCAATTCTTTTTTTTTATTGCTACAAATCATTGCTCCTTTTAACAAAAGAGCAAAGCAATTTGTAAATGGCAGAAGAAACATTTTTAGCCATATTTCTCAAGCTTTAAAAGGCGATACAAGGAAATCAATGTGGTTTCATGTGGCTTCATTAGGCGAATTTGAACAAGCTCGTCCTGTTATTGAAAAATTAAAAATTGAATTTCCAAGCCACAAATATATTGTAACTATTTTTTCACCTTCGGGTTACGAAATTAGAAAAAATGATTCCGTAGCAGATTTCATTTTTTATTTGCCAAACGATTCTAAGAAAAATGCAAAAAAACTAATTGCTTTATTGAATCCTGAATTGGCTTTTTGGGTTAAATACGACTTTTGGTTTTTTTACTTAAATGAACTTAAAAAACAAAATATTCCTACTTTTTTAATTGATGCTAGCTTTCATTCAAAGCAAATTTATTTTAAAAAATATGCTGTTTTTTATAAAAATATTTTATCAAACTTCAACTATATTTTTACTCAAAATAAATTAAGTAAAACATTGCTTGAAAGCATTGATATTTTAAATGTACAAACTACCGGGGATACAAGATTTGACAGAGTTTATAATGCTTTGCAAATAACTGAAAATGTAGATTTGATTAATCAATTTAAAGGTGAAAATTTACTATTAGTATTGGGAAGTAGTTATGAATTAGAAGTTCAATTATTAGCCAATTATTTAGCTAAATACAAATCTCAAAAACTTAAAATAATCATTGCGCCACATTTTGTTTTTGAAGATCAATTGTTAGCTATTGAATCAATTTTAACAGAAAAAATTATTAGATTTAGCAAAGCAAATGCAACTTTAATTGCCAATTACGATTCACTGCTGATAGACAATATTGGCATGCTGAGTAAAATATACAAATATGCTGATATTTCATTTATAGGAGGAGGATTTAAACCAAAAGGATTGCATAATATTTTAGAAGCAGCTACTTTTGGAAATGCAATAATTTTTGGCAATGAGTTAGATTATTTTCCAGAAGCCATTGAATTTATGAAAAATGAAGCTGCTATCAGTGTGAAAAATCAATCAGAATTTGATTCAAACATGAATAATTTAATTGCAAATAAAGATATTAGAAAAAAATTTGGGAACAATGCGCAACAACAAATTTTAGAAAATAATGGCGCAACTGAAAAAATAATTGATTTTATATCAAAAGCTTATTTACATTTGAACTAAACAATAAAAACCATGAAAAACATTTTTTTACTAATACTACTTTCGGTAGCAACTGTTACTACATACTCACAATGCATTCCTGATCCAGCTTGGAATACAGATGGAATTAGCCCTAGTCGTGCTCCAGATGGTACTGTAGGAACCAATTACTCAACTGTTATTTCTTTTAAAACGCCTAAAGATACTGTTATATTTTACTCAGGCCAAAACTATAATGCTACCATTGATTCGGCTAGAGTAGACTTAATTAAAAATATTCCGGTTGGATTTACTTGGGCATGTAATAAACCAAATTGTACTTGGAAAGGTGGTGAAAAAGGTTGTGCTTTATTAGAGGGAAAACCAGATTCTAACCATTTTAAACATTATGAAATTAAAGTATTTGTTCGTTCTTGGATTTCAATAGTAGGACTTTCATTTCCAGTTGAAAGACTTGATTCAAGTGTCATTGACTTTTATGTTGTAGGTGGGAAAAATAGTATCAATGATTTAAATGGCAAACCCTTATTCAATGTGTATCCTAACCCAGCAAAAAATATTTTACAAATAGAAAACCTTAACTTAAATACTAAAAATACAGAAATTAGAATTGCTGATTTAACAGGTAAAATATTATTAGTAAAAACCTTAAATTCAAATATCAATGCTATTGATATTTCGGAATTACCTAAAGGTATGCATTTTATTACTATCAATAATGAGGAAGTATTTTATTCTCAAAAATTGTTAATTGACTAATAAAAAGCATTGTAAAATGATATTTTATTCAACTATTTTGCGGTTTGATAAAAGCACAATAAAAAACAGCAAACAAAATTCAATTATTTTCGTTTGTTAATGAGTTATGGAAATAAAAGCCGGACAATATTTAGAACCAATTAAGTTTCCAGCCGATTTACGTAAGGTAAATGAAGCTGATTTAGTGAATGTTTGCAACGATTTGCGTCAATATATCATTGATACAGTATCTGTTTATGGTGGGCATTTTGGAGCAAGTTTGGGAGTTGTAGAACTTTCAGTAGCATTACATTATGCATTTAATACTCCATACGACCAATTGGTTTGGGACGTTGGACATCAGGCATACGGGCACAAAATACTTACGGGAAGAAGAGATAATTTTTATACAAATAGAGTTTACAAAGGACTTTCAGGATTTCCTAAAAGAGCAGAAAGTGAATATGATACTTTTGGTGTAGGTCATTCCTCAACATCTATTTCTGCAGCTTTAGGAATGGCAGTAGCTTCTCGTTTAAAAGGGGAGTTTGATAGACAACATATAGCAATTATTGGAGATGGTGCAATGACTGCAGGTTTGGCTTTTGAAGGTTTAAACCACGCAGGTGTTGAAAACAGTAATATCATTGTTATTTTAAATGATAATTGCATGAGTATTGACCCAAATGTTGGTGCTTTAAAAGAATATTTAACTGATATAACTACTTCGCCAACTTATAATAAATTTAAAGATGACGTTTGGAAAGCTTTAAATAAATTAGATAAAGTTGGTAAATTTTCAAGCGATGTAATTACTAAAGTTCACGATACTTTGAAATCAAGTTTACTAAGTCAAAGTAATATGTTCGAATCGTTAAGATTTAGGTATTTTGGCCCAGTAGATGGTCATGATGTAAACCATTTAGTTAAAGTATTAAACGATTTAAAGAAAATTCCTGGACCTAAATTATTGCATTGTGTAACCGTTAAAGGTAAAGGTTATTCATTGGCTGAAAAAGACCAAACCAAATGGCATGCACCCGGTTTATTTGATAAAGTTACAGGAGAAATTTATAAAACTATTTCAGAAATTCCACAACCTCCAAAGTACCAAGATGTATTTGGACATACCTTAGTAGAATTAGCTGAAGCAAATAAAAAAATAGTAGGAATTACTCCTGCCATGCCTTCTGGTTCTTCATTAAACATCATGATGAAAGCAATGCCAGACAGGGCTTTTGACGTTGGAATTGCGGAGCAACATGCAGTTACTTTTTCGGCTGGATTGGCTACTCAAGGTTTAGTTCCTTTTTGTAATATTTATTCATCGTTCATGCAGCGTGCATTTGATCAAGTGGTTCACGATGTTGCTTTACAAAAATTACATGTTGTATTTTGTATGGACAGGGCCGGTTTAGCAGGTGCTGACGGACAAACTCACCATGGAATGATAGATGTTCCGTTTATGCGTTGTATTCCAAATATGGTAGTTTCTGCTCCCATGAATGAGGAGGAGTTGCGTAACTTAATGTATACTGCTTCTTTAGATAAAAATGCTGGTCCTTTTTCTATCCGTTATCCAAGAGGAAATGGCACCAATCCAAATTGGAAAATTTCTTTAAAAGAATTAGAAATTGGCAAAGGACGAAAACTAAAAGATGGTGATGATATTGCTATCATTTCATTTGGAACTGCAGGTAATTTGGCCGCATCAGCTATTAATGGATTAACAGAAGAGGGAATAAATATAGCACATTACGACTTAAGGTTTGTGAAACCTATTGACAAAGAAATGTTACATGAAGTATTTGCAAAATTCAATAAAATTATAACAGTTGAAGACGGTACAATAGTAGGTGGTGCGGGAAGTGCAATTTTAGAATTTATGGCTGAAAACAATTATTCTGCCCATGTTAAAATGTTAGGAATGCCTGATAAAATTACTGAACATGGCGAGCAATCAGAGCTATACGCTGAATGTGGTTTTGATGCCAAAGCAATAAAAATTCAAGTAAAAAAATTATTGTTGGAATCTTTAGTTTCAGTATAAAATTTAAATTCAAATATGAATGAAAAGGGTTTGAGATTATTCATTTCAAACCCTTTTTATTTTTCAAAATTATAAATTAAGTAGATTACAGTTTGTACTTAAAACCCCCATAAAAAATATGAATCCAAACGTTGATTTTTATTTTAGTAATGTTAAAAAATGGCAAAAAGAATTGGAACTATTAAGATCAATTGTTCTTGAATGTGGCCTTACTGAAGAGTTAAAGTGGAAAGTTCCGTGTTACACTCATCAAAAAAGCAATATTGTTTTAATTCATGCGTTTAAAGATTACTGTGCACTTTTGTTTTTTAAAGGTGCTTTGTTAAATGATGCCAATGATTTGCTCATTCAACAAACAGAAAATGTGCAAGCTGGCCGCCAAATTAGGTTTACAAATATTCAAGAAATAGTGGATTTAAAACCCATATTAAAAGCATATATTTTTGAAGCCATTGAAGTAGATAAAGCAGGCTTAAAAGTAGAACTTAAAAAGCATGTTGAATATAAAATAGTAGAAGAATTTCAAAACAAATTAGCTGAAAACCCTGCTTTAAAAACTGCTTTTGAAGCATTAACTCCTGGCCGACAAAGAGGATATCTGCTTTATTTTTCAGCACCGAAGCAAGCTAAAACAATTGAATTAAGAATTGAAAACAGTATTCCATTAATTTTTAAAGGAAAAGGATTAACTGATTGCACCTGTGGATTATCCAAAAGAATGCCCAACTGCGATGGTTCTCATAAACAAATTAGATAAGAAACTTTAAATTAAATTTCAAAGGTTTATTACTCACCTAATAAAATGTATGTGAGTTTTACAAAGTCTTCTACACTTAATTCCTCTGCACGTTTATCGGCATAATTTACAATTAAATTTTTATCGCTAACGAGTGAACTAATGGCGTTGCTTAATTTTTTTCTGCGTTGGTTAAAGGCCAATTTTACTACTTGTTTAAACTTCTTTGGGTCGCAACCTAATTCAGTTTTTTTACGTGTTAATCTCACCACTCCCGACTTTACTTTTGGAGGCGGAATAAACACATGTTCGTCTACTGTAAACAGGTATTCTACATCAAAATAGGCTTGTGTAATCACACTTAAAATTCCATAATCTTTGGTGCGAGGTTTGGCTCCTAATCTTTCAGCTACTTCTTTTTGAAACATGCCCACCATTAATGGAATTTTATCGCGCTTATCAATTAAAGTAAAAACAATTTGCGAAGAAATATTATATGGGAAATTGCCAATTAAACTAAACTTATTTTGAAAATGATGATCGAAATTTAAAGCTAAAAAATCAGCTTCAATCAAACGATTTGCTAACTGCGGAAAATTGGTATTTAAATATGGAATTGATTCTTTATCTAATTCAATTGCCCAAGTATTAAATTTTTTATTTTCTAATAAATACTTTGTCAAAACGCCCATTCCCGGGCCAATTTCTAAAATATCGGGTGTTTCACATTGATCAGTAAATGCTTTAACAATATTAAAAGCAATGTTTTCATCATTTAAAAAATGCTGCCCTAAATGTTTTTTAGCCCTTACTTGGGTGCTTTTCTTAGTTGATAAATAAAATTTCTCCATGAGGCTTCAAAGCTATGAAATTTTTACAGCTTTAAAATTTAAAAACCTATTTTACATAACTATCATCAGTTAAAGTTTTAAGAAATGCTACTAACGATGCTTTTTGTTGTGTACTTAAATTCAATTGATAGCTAGGTGCTTTTTTACTGCTAATTGGGTCAATAGTTGGTGAATAGTTAACCCCAGCATTATAAAATTCCACTACTTGTTCCAATGTTTTAAAACGACCATCATGCATATATGGAGCAGTAAAACTTAAATTTCTTAAAGTTGGAGTTGCAAATTTTCCTATATCGGCTTTGTTATTAGTAACTAACCAACGCCCTGCATCAAAGCCTTCAAAAGTAGCACTTACGCCATTATTATGAAAATCATTATCACTAAAAAGTGGTGGTTGGTGACAGTGAAAACAATCGCCTTTTTCGGTAAAAAATATATTGTAACCTTCCCATTCTTCATCAGTATACCTAGCTGTTCCTAATTGTAATTGATCGTATTTTGAATTGATACTAATTTTAGTTCTTAAATATTGTGAAATTGAGTAAGCAATTTTCTTTTGAAGCTGTTTGAAATTTAGTGTGTAAATATCGTTAATTAAAAACGCTTTATAAATAGCATCTTTATAAAAGGGGTGTTTGGAAAGTGCTGCATATAAAGTGGCTGAATCTGAATTGAAAAATTCAGGAGCAAAATCGCCCATGCATAAAGTATCTAAACTTAATTCCGAACCAGTCCAATTATAGTTCTTTTTAAAAGCTAAATTTACATGTGGAGGCACACTAATTTTAAATCCATTTTTTGCATTATAAATTGGAATTGAATAAGAATTTTCCTTGAAATGACAAGAATTACAACTTCTACCATTGGTTGATAAAATAGGGTCGAAATAAAAACTTTTGCCAAGAGCAATTCCTTCTACTGTTAATGGATTAACAATAGACAAAACATTGTATTCAGGAAAACCAGCTGGAATTTGTAACGTATAAGGTGTGGGTTTATAGTTATTTGTTTCAGGATCATTGCTTGGGTTTTTGGTACATGAAAACATCATATTCACCAAAAAAATTAAGCTTATTTTTAAAAATTTACTTTGCATAAAATACGTCATTACCATTGTTTTTAATATGATTCATAGCGGTTGAATCGCCCATTGTATAGTTACCATCTTTCTCAAAATTAAAAGTATAAGGATTGGTAAACCATTCGTTTAAATTCATTGCCAAGCTTAAGTAGGTAGTTTTGCTTTCAGCAATATTTATATCTTTTATAATTGGATTTTGATAAACCAATGATGAATTTAAACCAATATGAATGGCAATTCCTTTTTCGTTATTTAACGAATCCAAATATTTTCCTTCTAGTTTTAAAAAATGGTAGCCACCGCCCATTACATCAGGCCAAAGCATGGAAATGTTTTCAGGTGAATTTGGAATAGCATTATGAATATTTCTTGCGGCATCTATTCCAATATTAAACGATATAAATTGATAATTGCCAACTGGCACACTTGATACATTTAATTTAATTGATTTTAAACTCGCATCAATAAACATGATGGAATCAAATAAGTAATTATTATTGCCCTTACCCCATAATTTAACATTAGAAATATAATAATTTACACGTGAAACACTATAAAAATTATTGGCTTTGTTATGGTATAACATGGAATCAAAAATCAATGCTTTTCCATCTACTTCATGAGAAATTTGAATATTCAATATTCCTATTGGAGCAGCAGGTTCTTCCAAAATAGTTTGGGTTTTGGTACAAGATACAATGGTTATAACAACCATGAACAAATACATGTATTTTATGCTAAATTTCATCACCTTCATTTTATAATATCAAAGGTGGTAGAAGAAAACTACAAATTCATTGACAGCTGTCAACTAATTCGGTGATTAATGATGTAGAATTAAGAAAAAAATTAAGTTTTATAGATTGTTCAATGCTAATCATTTTCCCATTCTGCGTAGCAACTTGCAGTTTCAAAAAGTTTTAGTTTTTTGAGTATAATTTTATCAGGCAAATTTTCCATTATTCTTTTGGCAATTTCCATAATTAAAAACTCCGCTGTTGGCTCAGCATTCAGCCAATGAATTTTAGTATTTAAAGTTTTATAATTTGCAATATTTTCATCGCTAGCTTTCAAAATTAATGCATGATCAAAATCGTTTGTAACATTTAATCCCACTATTTTTTTTAGCTCTTTAAAGTCTATCAACATATTGGAATCATTGAGTTCCTCACCTGTTATAGTAACGTGTAATTCATAACTATGACCATGAATATTTTTACATTGACCATGATAGCACGAAATGGTGTGAGCAGATTCAAAATGAAATATTTTTGTAATACTTAGCATAGTTTTTTTCTCTTTAAAATCGTTAAATTTTGTTTAATTAATTGGCTTTTTGACTAACTATACTTTTAACATAATGGTATAAAATAGTGATGCATAAAAAAGCCAACGATATCATTAATAATACGCCAGAGTAAGTAAAAGTTTGAAACCAAGGCATCAAGCTTTTCATCATATCATGGTGAGAAATAGTACTGTTTGTAACTTGCCAAATTCCCTTTTTTATTCCAGCAATATTTAATGAAATCCAAAAAATTAATAAACTAATTTGAACAATCCAAAAAGCTATATTTAAGCGTTTATTTGATTTGCCATACGTTTTGGAGTGCTTACTAAAATAAGTAAAACAAGCTGCAAAAAGAATCATGGTATTTATTCCAATGGTGGTTCCCATTGCGTGAGCAACAGTAACATGCGTGCCATGCGTATAAATATTAATAGCGGGAATTGACATTAATATAGCTTGTCCCATATTTAAAAAAACCCAAAAGTCGGAAGCCATAATAAAACGATATGGATAGTAATTATAATTGGAGTTTATATCGTTTAAAGTTGACCTCCACGAATAAACTATTCTAATAAAGAAAATCCATTCTGTCATGCTAACTATATAACCAATATACCTAATATAATATTCGGTTGGAAGGGTGTAAATATGATGACCCCAATTAAACATGAGGTTAAACAAACCGAGGAAAAACATGGCGAAAGAAAGTTTACTGTAACCCACTTTATTATTCCCATTAATTCTATCCATTAAGAAAAAAGCAGTGCCATAAATAATTTGATTCCACGAACCCACTAACGAACCATTTACTTTCCACTGAATGGTCATATCGGTGATGAAGTTTTCCCTGAAATAGGGGAAAATCCAAAGGTAATTTTCAATAAAAGTAAATAAGAAAAAGATAATGCCTGTCATCCACATCCAAATATAAACAGGCCAATTTTTTATTTTAAGTGCAGTTTTTAAAAAGTTATATAAAAACAATAACCACGATATTGCAATTGGTAATGCCCATATAGGATTAAATTCCCAGTATTCTCTACCGCCAAATTCTTGGTTAAAATAACCAATTACAATACCAATAATTGCTATCATCCAAAGAGCTAACTGTAAAGCAACAGTTTTACTAGAAAATGCATTTGGATTGATTAACTGCATGCCACTAATTACACTAGCTGTAGCTCCCAATATAATCCAAAAAACTACCAAGGAAACATGTAACGGCCTAAGCGCTGAAAACCCCAATGAATCTTTTAAAAATTTAGGATTTATGTAAACATAAGATGCCAATAATCCAAACACAATACCTGCTAGCAGTAATAGCAAGGCAAATGCAAAAAATAATTTACCGAAATTTATTTGTTTAATCATTTTCGTTCTATCATTCCGTTGTTATAAATTGTAAAATTATTATAATCAGCCCTGCCACTTTGATTGGTTTGTTTGAAAAATTCCATCAAATCTGTTAATTCATTTTCCGATAAATGATAAGCTGGCATAGCATCATTTCCTGTTAAAATTACTGCCTTTATTACTGCTTCTCCTTTATTCTTTGCCGAATAAATATTTGTTAAATCAGTTCCTAAATAACCACCTAATCCATAAAATTGATGACAACTTTGACAATTGTATTTTTGCCAAACTAATCTGCCGCTAATGGCTTTTTCTATATTAATATTCGCTTCGGGTTTAGCATATATTGGATGTATATAAATGCTAAAAGAATAAATTAAAAAACTTAAACTTAAAACTATAAAAATATGGATTGGTTTTATCTTCATTTTTTAAAACTACTTATCAATTTTTATCCTAACATCTACTGCTACTAATTCCTTCATATTTCCTCTGAAAGGATTAATATCTAATTCTGAAATTTCAGGTGCAAGACATACCAATGAAGCTATTCGCATAATTGCATCAGCAAATAATTCTTCATTTACGCCTTCTCTTTTTCTATAACCTTTTATTATTTCATAACCTTTCAATGAGTGAATCATATTGGTAGTTTCAAGTATATTTAGCGGAGCTAAACCATAAGAAATATCCTTTAAAACTTCTACATAAATGCCACCTAAACCCGCTAATATCAAATGTCCGTAATTTCCTTGTTTGGCTGCTCCGCAATATAATTCTTCTCCCGAAACCATGGGTTGAATAAGCACACCTTTTGCCTCAGGAATTTTCATCATTCTATCAAATTCACTGTGCAATAGATCTTCACTATTTACATTTAATGTAACACCATTCACTTCAGTTTTATGTAGTGGCCCTAGTACTTTTATTACCACAGGAAACCGTATAAATTTTGAAAGAGTTGTGATTTCATCATGGTTATAACAGAGGTGTTCTTTAACCATATTTATACCACAAGCATTCAGTAATTCATTGCATTGCTCCGCAGTTAAATAGCCATTTGGCGCTTGAGAAATGATACTTCGAATGGTAGCAGTTTCCATTTCCATTAAATGGGTCATTCCAAAAGTTGGCGCTGCACATTTGTATACATGCGGAAGCGCCCTTCCTAAAATTACTTCATCCGAAAAGTTTATTCTTCCTTTTGATATAAATAATTCTATTTCCTCTTTTGCATTTACCAATGATGGCAATACAGGAAAAATTGGTTTTAAACCGGTTTGCATTTTTTCGTCTAGTAATTGATAAACGTCCCTAACGTTAAACAAACCCGGACTTCCAAACACTACAATTATACCATCAATTTCGGCTAAAGTTTCACAAAAATCAATAATTTCTCCAAGTTGTTTGGCTGTTCCTGTAGCTAAAAAATCAATCGGATTTGAAACGGAAGAACCAGGATTTAATTTTGCTAAAAGTGCTGCCGATTTTTCCGTGGCTATGAACGGAACTTCCATTCCTCTGCTACACATTGCATCGGTAAGCATTACAGCCGATCCACCTGCATGCGTAATTATGGCAATTCGATTTCCTTTTAAAGCATTGCTTTGAAAAATACATCCAACAGAAATTAATTCATCTCGGCCACTGCAATACATAATTCCTGCTTTTTTAAACAAGGCTCTGATTACAATATCGGAAGTGGCTAAAGCACCGGTATGCGAGGAAGCAGCTCTTCCACCAGCATCTGAATGTCCCGATTTGATAGCGGCTATTTTACAACCTTTTTTTATCAATGATGAAGCATGCTTCAATAATTTAAAAGGATTTCGAATGCTTTCTAAGTATAATAATTTAACTTTTGGACTATTGCTATCAAAAGTTTTATCCATGTGTTCTAAAATATCTTCAGCCGATATTTGCGAAGCATTACCTATAGAATAAACATTGGAGAACCTTAATCCTGTTGACTTAGCAGCTTCCATTATAAATACTGCTGTAGCCCCCGAACTTGATATTAACTCACATCCTTTTGAATCAAATACAGGAATTGGAGTGGTAAAAACTCCTTTATAGTTTTCGTTAATCACACCAATGCAATTGGGCCCTATTAAGCAAGCATTTGCACGGGTGATTATTTCAACTAATTCATTTTCTAACAATTTTCCTTTTTCACCTGCTTCACCAAAACCTGAGGAATAAATGATAAATGCTTTGGTGTTTTTTTGTATTAAATCTTTTACCGCTTGAATACAATATTCAGCTGGAATAGCTAAAATAGCTAAATCAATAGTTGGTAAATCATTTATATTTTTTACATGTATAACCCCATCAATATTTAATTGTTTAGGATTTACGCCATAAATCTTGCCTTTAAAGCCCCCGTTTAATAAATTAAACAATACCTTTCCTCCAGGTTTTGATTCATGCTCAGAAGCTCCAATAACAGCTATGTGTTGTGGTGATATCAGTTGTTGGTTAATCATAGTTTTTCGAAACGAGCTTGGAAGAACCTTAAATATTCAGGTTCATACACCATTTTCATTCCTTTTATTTTGTTTCTTTTTTCATAAACATTGGCAGTTGCTTCAGCTATTACATCCATGTGCGCTTGGGTATAAACTCTTCTAGGAATAGTAAAACGAACTAACTCCAATTTTGGATTATAGTTTTGTCCATTTGCTTTTCGTCCTGCACTCACTATACCGCGTTCCATGGTTCTAACACCTGATTCCATGTACACTTCTGCTGCAAGCGTTTGAGCTGGAAATTGATCTTGTGGAATATGAGGTAAAAATGCTTTTGCATCCACAAATATTCCATGTCCACCAATTGGTTTAACAATTGGAACGCCATATTCTATCATTTTGTTTCCAAGGTATAAAACCTGACCAACACGTGCATGTTGATGGTGGTCATCTACACTTTCTCTAATGCCTATAGCAATGGCTTCCATGTCGCGTCCTGCTAAACCACCGTAAGTTGGCATTCCTTCATAAACAACTACTAAATTTCTTGCTTTTTCGTAAGTGTCTAATTCGTTAGTTGCCAAAAATCCACCAATGTTAACCAAAGCATCTTTTTTTGCACTCATGGTAGCACCATCAGTATAAGAACAAATTTCTTTTACAATGTCTTTGATGGAAATTTTCTCATATCCTTTTTCACGTGCTTGAATAAAATAAGCATTTTCAGCTACACGTGTCATGTCATGAATAATTCTAATGCCATATTTTTTGGTATAGGCACGTAATTCTTTTAAGTTTTGCATGCTTACTGGTTGTCCACCTGCTAAGTTTACATTAGTAGCTATGCTCACATAAGGAATTTTAGAAGCACCATGTTTTTTTACAATGGCATCTAATTTATTCAGGTCAACATTACCCTTGAATGGATGTTCGTTTATAGGATCATGTGCTTCATCAATAATAATATCTTCAAATTTTCCTCCTGCCAATTCTTGGTGTAAACGGGTAGTGGTAAAGTACATGTTTCCGGGTACGATATCACCTTTTTTTATCAAAATTTTGGAAAGTATATTTTCCGCTCCACGACCTTGGTGTGTTGGAATTACATGTTTGTAACCATAAATTTCCCGCACCGATTTTTCCATGTTATAAAAACTTCTACTACCAGCGTAAGCTTCATCACCCATAAACATTCCACTCCATTGTCTATCGCTCATGGCATTGGTTCCACTGTCTGTTAGTAAGTCAATATATACATCATCGGAATGTAACAAGAAAGTGTTATAACCTGCCTCTTTTATTGCTTTTACACGTTGTTGGCGGGTGGTCATTTTTAGAAGTTCTACCATCTTCATTCTATAGGGCTCTGCCCATGATATTTTTTTGGGTTTCATTTTTTTTGGTTTTTCTAAATTGTTTCTAACACTAAATGATTTTTATGTTTTAGTTGATTGGAATAAATTAAATCTTCAATAATTATTTTAGCTGTAGTAGCCATACTTCGTAAGTTTAAGAGTTCAATGGAATAATAATTTTCTGCATTTTCTCTTTCAATATTTTCTAATATTTGTTCTATAAAATATAGCACCTTTTTATAATTATAATTATCAGCTTGAAAATTAGCTGCACTCATGGTTTTCTTTAATAAATTAGTTTGTTTTTGAATCCAATTATAGTTAGTGTATTGCACTAAATTTTCTTTAGTTATTGGTGTTAAATCTTTACTATTTTGTTTCACAAAATCAATTTTATTTACAATATTTACAGCTGCTTCGTGGGCAAAAACAAGCGCTTCTAAAAGGGAGTTTGATGCGAGTCTGTTTGCGCCATGCAATCCTGTACACGACACTTCTCCCAAAGCATATAAATTTTCTATAGTTGTTTGTGCCTTTTCATTTACTTTTACACCACCACTTTGATAATGTGCCGATGGAACTATTGGAATTAAATCAGTAGAAATATGATAACCTAATTCGTTTAATTTTTCGGTAATAACTGGAAAATTACTTTGAAATGCTTTTGCATTTAAATGACGTAAATCTAAGTACACACAATTCGTTTTTTTAGCTTGCATGTGTTCAAAAATGGCAGCGCTTATAATATCACGAGTGGCTAATTCCCCACGTTTATCATAAACAAACAAAAACCTATTTTCATTTTCATCAATTACATGAGCGCCAAAACCACGAACTGCTTCCGAAATTAGGAACGAAACATCATTGTGATTCTTTTGAAATAAAGCAGTTGGATGAAATTGCACAAAACGCATATTTTCTAGTATTGCGCCAGCACGGTAAGCCATTCCGTAACCATCGCCAGTGGCTACCAAAGGATTGGTGGTGTTATAATAAACCTGCCCACAACCACCAGTTGCCAATACAATGGTTTTGGCGACTATGGTTTTTATTTTATTGGTTAAATGTTCAAATACATATACGCCAACACATTTCCTGTTTTCAGGGTCATTATTTGTTACCAAATCAATGACTATTTGGTGTGAAATAAGATCAATATTTTTCCTAGATTTTACTTCATTTAACAAAACAGTTTCTATTTCAAAACCTGTTTTATCTTTATGATGTGCTATGCGAGGCGCAACATGACCGCCTTCCAAAGCCAAGTGAATATTTCCATTCGGTTTTTTATCGAATTGAACACCTAAGTCCACCAATTCTTTTATTCTTTCAGGCGCTTTGTGAACCACCATTTCTACAATTGGTTTTTTACAAAGTCCGGCACCACATTTTATAGTATCGTTTATATGACTTTCAAATGAATCGTTAATGGTATCTAACACAGCAGCAATACCACCTTGCGCATATCTTGTATTACTTTCTAGCGCATCTGCCTTAGTAATTAATGTAATTTTCAAATCAGGATTTAAGCTATTTATTTTTATAGCCAACGATAAACCTCCAATGCCCGAACCTACAATAAGAATATCTGTATTTTCCATTGCGTTAATTTGATAAATCCAACATTTTATTTAATGGTAAAATTGCCTTTTTAATCAATTCTTCTGAAAGTAATATTTCAGGACTTTCGTTCAATAAGCAGTTATATAATTTTTCCATTGTATTTACTTTCATATATGCACATTCGCTGCAAGCGCAAGTATTGTCTTCTTTTGCAGGAACAGGAATGAATGTTTTATGAGGCACATCATGCATCATTTGATGTATAATTCCAACTTCTGTAGCTATTAAAAATTCTGTGCAAGGGTCATTTTTTACAAAGTCTAACATGGCCTTAGTTGAACCAACAAAATGCGCCACTTTTAATACATCAGTTTCAGATTCTGGATGTGCTATTATTTTTGCATTTGGATGCAATAAATGAAGGGCTAATAATTTTTGAAATGAAAATGCTTCATGAACTATACAAGCTCCATCCCAAAGTAAAATATCTCTACCAGTTTCATGCATTAAATACTTTCCTAAATTACGGTCAGGAGCAAATATTATTGGGGTATTCAAAGGAATTGATTCCACTATTTTTTTTGCATTTGACGAAGTACAAATAATATCGCTTAATGCTTTTACTTGTGCCGAACAATTGATATAAGTAATGCAAACATGATTTGGATGCAGTTTTTTAAAAGCAGCAAAATCGTTAGCAGAACATGATTCCGCCAGGGAGCAACCAGCGGCTAAATCGGGCAATAAAACCTTTTTAGTTGGGTTTAATATTTTTGCTGTTTCAGCCATAAAATGTACCCCAGCAAAAACAATTATATCGGCATTGGTACTAGCTGCTTGTTTTGATAAAGCCAAACTATCACCCACAAAATCGGCTATGTCTTGAATAGCTGGTTCTTGATAATAATGAGCAAGAATTACTGCGTTTTTAGCTTTTTTTAAAGCCAAAATATTCTTAGCAAAATCTACTTTTGAGTCAGCATTTAACATGTTATTTCTCTAAATATTTTATACAGTTACAGTAGCAGTTTTTAACGCAAGCAATGAAATTTCTATTTGTTCTAATTCATTTTGCATGCCTTTAAATAGTTCGTTGGCTTGGCCTTCCATTTTTTCTGCCAACTCATTATAGTAGTTGATTCCTATTAATAAATTTGCTTTAAATTTATTAATATAATCTTCTTTTTTCTGGTTAAATTGAAGTGAAATATTATTGTTTTCATTCACCAAATATTTTACATAAAGCCTAAGTTCATTCATGAATACATTTGACCTTGGCACATCGTTTAAAATATTTGTTTTACCATAAATATGGTCCACCATTTGTTTTAAAGTATGTACCCCCGAGAAAAACGCCAAATTAGGTCCAGGACAAATGGTAACTGCATTAAAATTAAATGGCACAGCTATGTCATTTACCAATAATGCCGGTACACTTAATCCTTCGCACAAACAATCTTTTTCTTGAATTATTTTTTCTTGTTCAGCATATTTTTCATCACTTAATCCAGCTTCTTTTAGTTCTTTTAATTTAAAATATTGGTACTTAGTAGAAGCAGTACAAATGGGTGTTTTGGTAAATTCTGTATTGAATTGCAAGAATTTTTTTAAGCACGGACTTCCTGCTTTTCCTTTTTCAATGCGTTCTATTCTTTGTGCTTCTGAACTGCTTTTTCTAAAATTATTAAAGGGCACACCTAAAGGAGAAGCATGACTTAAAAAATAATCATCGGGCTTAGCGGTAGCCAAACTTTGTAATGTTTGCTCATCTACATTGGTAACCTCTGGAACTAATAAAAATGGACTTCCCCAGCCAATGCTACTCAATTGGAAGTAATCAAGGAAAAAATTATTTTCTATTGCAGTTCCTATGCCACCTTGAGCAGTAATATTAAATATTGGTTTTGCGTTAAATTTTCCTTTTCCGTTACTTGTTAAAGCTGCTTCGCAAACTGCATATACTTCGTCAAATAATTCGCATCTTTTGTTTTTAAAATCTTCTAAAATAGGACCCATTAAAAGTCCTTCAGTAGCAAATGCGTGTCCGCCACAATTTAAGCCAGATTCTATTCTATATTCTGAAACCCATAAACCTTTTTTTGCTAAGAATTTTCCTTGCAATAAAGCTGATCTGTAATCACTTACTTTTAAAATAATTTTCTTTTTTAAATAGCCATTTTCGTCAGGATAAAAATCTGGAAACGACTCGCAATAGCTGTATAAACGAGGGTTTAAACCTGCCGAAAATATAACACCTGAATTTAAATTACTATTTGCAAAACCCCGTAAAGCCGATAATGCATCCGAAAATTCTACTCCTAATGCATTGCCTTCTTTATCAAAATTTGGCTTATCAACTTTGGTCATAATATTTACCTCAATAGAACCACTTATTAATTCATTTCTTAACTCGTTTTCTAAATTAATTCTAGCGTCACCACTTAATTTTTGAAGTTGATTATATTTAATTTTTAAAGTAGAATTTTCAGGTAATAATTCAAAATATTTTGTAATGTCTGTTAATGGTTCAAATGCTTCTGATTTTATTTCTTTCGATTGGTCTTGCACCATATAATCTATTAAATTTAAGTAAGCAGTAATTCTCTTTGCCCTATAATCATGCTCCGATTCTTCAATTTTTTGGTAAGGAAAATTCAATTTATTGCAATAAAATTCTCGCATTTGTTCTATTAAATTATCTTCTACAATAGAAATAGCAGAATTGATTCCATAACGAGCAATTTTTACTGGAGTGTCAATGGTAAATCCAAGACCCATTACAGGTATATGAAACTGATGTTGCGTTGGTTGTGTCATTATTATTTTTTAAATGTTGTGTTACTTTTTTATTGTATTTAAATAAATATGCAAAGCATTTCGCCAATGGGGCATGCTTTGAATTCCATTATTTTTTAAGGATTGATTTTCTAAAACCGAATATTTTGGACGTGTTGTTTTTGCTGGAAAATGGCTCGATGCTACTTGCTTTATTTTTACATTTGTATCGGTATAATCCATAATTTCTTTTGCAAATTCATACCAACTACATGATCCTTCAGATGTTAAATGAACTATTCCGCTCAAATCTTTTTTAATTATTTCAGGTAAAATATTTGCAATGTCATAAGTTGCTGTTGGCGACACATATTCATCTCCAACTACAGTAAGTTCATCGCGTTCACTTGCTAATTTTAGCATTAACTGAATAAAGTTTAAACCGTTTTTTGCCCTACACGGATTAACGCCATACAATGCCGAAACACGAATAATAAGTGCGTTGCCATTTGCTTTTAATATTTCCTTTTCACCTTCATATTTAGTTTTCCCATATACGTTCAAAGGATTTGGCAAATCGGTTTCTAAATAAGGTTTTCCTTTAGCGCCATCAAACACATAATCAGTACTAAAATGTATCAATTTACAGTTTATTTCTTTGCATAATTTTGAAATAAAAGTTGGCGCATTGTTATTTATTAAAGTGGCTAATAATGGAAATTCTTCGCATTTATCTACTTGATGATAAGCAGCAGTATTGATGATAATTTCAGGTTTATTTTGTAAAATATATTTTGTTACTTTTTCAAAATTAGTAATGTCTAATTCTTCATGATTTGGCGTAAGCGTAATATAATTTTTATTGCTTAAACTGGTATTTATATCAGCGCCTAGTTGGCCGTTTGCGCCTATAATTAGTATTTTTTTCATTATAAATTCATTATCCAATTTTTATATAATTTGCCATTACGAACCAATTGGTTTCGACATCATTAATTTTTTAAAAACTTCAATATTGTAAAATGATTCATCGTTAAAATCACTAAAATGTGTTAAGTTTTTATGCAAGTCATTGATAATGCTTAACCCATCTTGAACGGCTTTAAATCTTAATAAATTTTCAGCTTTTTCTGTGCTAACTTTATAATTTCTATAATCTTCAACGTGTGAATCGGTAATATTTATTTCAAGCTCACAGAATTCTAACATAAACTCTTTAACTTGTTTTGCTAAGTCGCCAATGGTGGTGTTAAACGATGATAAATTGATCACTTGACCAAATTCTAAATCGCTCTCAACGCCTAATTTATAAGCATTGCACAAATCTGTAAGTCCTAATATAGGGCGCCAAATTTTATGATTACTTAACTTAATTTCTTTGTTGCTCAAAGCATTTTTAAACATGGTATTGATGGCCAAATCAAGCCTCATTCTTGGTGAATAACCACAGACAGTCCCTTGTCGGAAACAAATTACCGAAAAATTTTCATCGGCTAAAGCTAATAATGCTTTTTCGCCCTGAAGTTTTGAAACGCCATAAGGATAATTGCTGATAGCAATATCGTCTTCCGTAAAAGTACGGTTATGCGTGTAACCATAAACCGAACATGAACTAGCAAAAATTACTCGTTTTACTCCAGCTTCTTTTGCCAAATAACCAATATACGCTGGCAATCCAGTGTTATAAATAAAATTATCCTTAGGGCTAAATTCTGCCATCGGATCATTTGAAAGTCCTGCTAAAAAAATAACGGTATGAAACGCTTTCAAATCATTTATTTTCAAATCAAAAATATCAGCTTTTATAAAATGAATGTTGTTGGGTAAATGATTTCCAAACCAACCAATATCCACCACAGTAATATCGTAACCACATTCTTTTAAAAATGGTGAAAGTGTAGTTCCTATAAAACCAGCACCTCCAAGAATCAATATTTTTTTATCTGCGTGCATATTGAAAGTTATTTGAATTTTCGGTTACTAACCATTCCTCAAGTGTTTGAGCTACTTTATCTTTTTCCGATAATTGAGGATTTTCTATTGGCCAAACAATTCCAATTTCAGGATCGTTCCATAATATGCCCGATTCTGCTTTGTTACTATATAAGCCGCTGCATTTATATTGAATTTCAGCAAATTCGCTTAAGGTGCAAAAGCCACGTGCAAAACCAGCAGGCGCCCATACCATTTTTTTGTTAGCGGCACTCACTATTTCACCATGCCATTGTCCCAAAGTTGGTGAACCTTTTCTAATATCTACCGCTACCAAAAATGCTTCGCCTTGAGTAACGCGCATAACTTTTCCCATGGGTGGTTCCCACTGAAAATGTAAACCACGCAAAACACCTTTTGACGAACGCGAATGATTGTCTTGTACAAACTCTTCATGGATTCCTAATTCATCAAACTGATCTTTGCGGTAAGTTTCTATAAAAAATCCACGTTCGTCTTCAAATGCTTCAGGTTGTAACACCAATAATCCATTTAGCGCTTCGTTAATGATTGATATTTTCATGTAAATCTATGTTTGTTAAAGTTGAATAGGTTTTGTTTCTCTTAAAAAAGTATTCTATTACCACACTTTTTCTGTATAAAAATGGAAGTATTTTTTCATCGCCTACTTTTCTCATTGCTTGGGTTTCTTTTCGCTTATTGCTAATTAAAAAAATGTTTGATAACAACCAAAAATGTGCTGATAATATTCCTGCTGCCATTACTAAATTTAATGAAATAATGGCATAAGCTACCGCCACATAATCCAATAAAACATGAACGGGAACAAACAACCAAGCATGTTTTGAATTATAGTTTTTAAGCATGATATAAATGGAATTTCTGTGATTCCAGTATATTTTTTTAAAACTTTTGGTTTGAATTGTGGCTCCGCCAATGTGTTTAATTACTGATTTTGGCTGAACAAAAAGTTTGTACCCAGCCATTCTTAAGCGCCAACACAAATCTATTTCATCCATATGATGAACAATGGTTTCATCAAAAAATCCGCTGTATATTAAAGCCGATTTACGCATGAATAATGCGGCACCACTTGCCCAAAATATTTGAGTGATATTGTCGTATTGTTTGTTGTCTTTTTCTATGCTATCAAAAACTCTTCCGCGTAAAAAAGGAAATCCATAAACGTCCATTTTACCACCCGAAGCACCTGCGTATTCAAATTCAGTTTCGTCAAAATAGGAAAGTAATTTAGGTTGAATGGCAGCTATAGATTTATCAGATTCTGCTAATTCAACCATGCTTTCAATCCAATTGGGTGCTACCGCAACATCGTTATTTAAACAAATAATATAATCCCCAGTGCAAAACTGCAAAGCCAAATTATAAGCTGCGCAATAACCATTATTATTAGGGTTTTGAATTACTTTTACTGCAGGATAATTTGCTGTAATATAAGCTACATCATTGTGAGTGGAAGCATTATCTAATACATAAATATGCTTATTGGAATAGGTTGATTGCTGAACGGTTTGAATACATTCATCAATAAATTTTATTCCATTATAATTTAAAATTACGATATCTACCGTTGGCAACATTTGCATTTTTTTTTCAGATACAAATGAAATGTCAAAACGGTCGTATTTTCTTGACGCTTGTCAAGAACCTTTGTGATAATAATTTGGAAAAAACAAGACAAAAACATGCTTCCAAATAAGCCATATTAAAAAATTTAGACTTTCAAATTTCTTTAGCTTTTTATGGTTTTGGAAAGACTTTTATAAGTTAAATATTTATAACATTTTTTATAGCCATCAATTTATACAAAAAAAGCTGTCCTTTGAACTGCCCCCAAAAAGTTAGACACTATTTGGGGGCATTTTTATGGAAAGAAAAGTAAAATACAATTATGAATTTAAGCTTCGATGTATTGAAGAAGTTTTAAAAAAACATGCGAGCATAAGTCATGTAAAAACCAAAAATGGAAT
>CANGGG010000005.1 GCA_947453415.1 Bacteroidota bacterium
CTTTCTGCATTCTTTGAAATGAAGGAAGTGCCAATGATAATAACTGAACTACAATAGATGCACTGATATAAGGCATTATACCTAAGGCAAAAATAGAAGCTCTACCAAATGCACCACCAGCAAACATATTAATGATACCAAATAAACCACCATCTGCTTGTTTTGTATCAAGTAAATTAGGATCAATGCCAGGTAAAGTAACATAGCTACCGATTCTATAAACTAACAATAACCAAAATGTGATTTGAAGTTTGTATCTTAAATCATCAATTTTCCAAATGTTTTTTAAAGTATCAAAAAGTTTTTTCATATTTTAAATTTTAGCTATTGAACCTCCAATTGCTTCTATCGCTTTTTGAGCTGAAGCAGAAAAAGCATGTGCTTTAATATCTAAAGCAATATTGATTTCACCTCTACCTAATATTTTAACTAGGCCATTTTTACTTACAACACCATTAGCAACTAGAATATCAAAATCAATTGATTTCAAATTCTTTTCAGTAGCAATAAGTTGTAATTTATCAAGGTTAATACCAACGTATTCAACTCTATTGAAATTTTTAAAACCTACTTTAGGCAAACGTCTATATAATGGCATTTGACCACCTTCAAAACCTCTTTTTGTGCTTGTACCACTTCTAGATCCGGCACCTTTATTACCACGAGCTGCAGTTCCGCCTTTTCCACTTCCTTCTCCTCTACCTATTCTTTTACCTTCTTTTTTTATAGAACCAGCTGCTGGCTTTAAATTATGTAAATTCATAAATTTATGTATTTAAACGTTTTCAACTTTTAACAAATGAGCAACTTTATTGATCATACCTAATACAGCAGGTGTACCTTCAACTTCACGTGATTGGTTAAGTTTAGAAAAACCTAAAGCTTTTATTGTACGCTTTTGATTTTCTGGTCTATCAATAATACTTTTTATGTATGTAATTTTTACTTTAGCCATAATTTTATTCTCCTCCGTTAAATACTCTCTTCATTGAAATACCACGAGTATTAGCAATTGTATAAGCATCACGCATATTCAATAAAGCATCAACTGTAGCTTTTACCACATTATGAGGATTAGATGATCCTTTAGATTTAGCAAGAACATCTGTAACACCAGCACTTTCCAAAACAGCTCTCATCGCACCACCTGCAATAACACCAGTTCCATGAGCAGCAGGTTTTAAGAAAACTCTTCCTCCACCATATTTACCAGTTTGTTCATGAGGAATAGTACCTTTAAGAACTGGAACTTTTAATAAATTCTTTTTAGCATCTTCAACACCTTTTCTGATAGAATCAGTAACTTCGTTAGCTTTACCTAAACCGTATCCAATTACACCATTTCCATCTCCAACAACAACTAAAGCGGAAAAGCTAAAAGTACGTCCACCTTTTGTAACTTTCGCTACACGGTTAATTGAAACTACTCTTTCCTTAAGCTCCATCTCGCTTGATTTTACTCTTTTTATATTTTCTGTAGACATAATATTTATTGTTTTATTTTATATTGAATAAATTCAAAATAAAAATATAAAAGCAATTTAAAATTTCAAACCTCCTTCTCTAGCACCATCAGCCAAGCTTTTGATACGTCCATGGTATAAATATCCATTTCTGTCAAATACTACTTCACTGATTCCTGAAGCTAATGCTTTTTGGGCTAAATCTTTACCAACTAAAGTTGATAATTCTACTTTACAAATCTTTTCAGTTATTGCTCTAGATGAAGATGATACTAAAGTTTTACCAGTAATATCATCAATAATTTGAGCATAAATAGCTTTATTACTTCTAAAAACAGATAAGCGAGGTTTTTGAGTAGTACCTTTAATACGACCACGTATTCCTTTTTTTACTCTAATTCTGCGTAATTCTTTTTTGGTTGCCATTAATTATATTATTTAGATGCTGTTTTACCCGCTTTTCTTCTAAGAACTTCACCAACAAACTTGATACCTTTACCTTTATATGGTTCTGGAGCTCTTAGTGCACGAATTTTTGCAGCTACTTGACCAATCAATTGTTTATCGGCACTTTCTAAGGTAATGATTGGGTTCTTACCTTTTTCAGTTTCAGTTTTAATTGTAATTTCTTTTGGTATTTCAAAATAAATATGATGCGAAAAACCAAGAATTAAATCTAAAATATTACCTTCATTAGTAGCTTTAAATCCAACACCAACTAATTCTTGACGTTTAGTGTAACCCGCAGTTACTCCAACAATCATATTATTAATTAATGATCTGTATAAACCATGTAATGCTCTATGTCTTTTGTGATCAGTAGGTCTAGTAACTAATATTTCACTATCAGTTAAAGTTACTGTAATATCGGCATCAATTTGTTGATGCAATTCGCCTTTAGGTCCTTTAATGGAAACTAAATTGTTGCTATTAATTTTAAAATCAACACCAGCTGGCAATTTTATTGGGGCTTTTCCTATACGTGACATTTAATTGTTCTCCTTAATGATTAATAAATATAACATAATACTTCGCCACCAACGTTTAATTTTCTAGCTTCCTTATCGGTCATTACACCTTTAGAGGTAGTTAAAACCGCAATACCTAAACCATTAATAACTCTAGGCATATTTTCAGTTCCAGTATATCTTCTTAAACCTGGACGACTGATTCTATCCAATTTTTTAATAGCTGAAGCTTTAGAAATAGGGTGATATTTTAAGGCAATTTTTATTGAACCTTGATGATTTACTACATCTTCAAATTTGTAGTTTAAAATATAACCATTTTCAAATAGAACTTTGGTTATTTCTTTTTTAAGATTTGATGCAGGAATTTCTACAATGCGATGATTCGCTTTGATAGCATTACGCAACCTTGTTAGGTAATCTGATATTGGATCTGTCATTATTTAATTGTTATACTTGTTAGCAGTAAGCCAAAGGCACTCTTACTAACTAAGTGTTGTTAAAATTTATAAGGGGTGCAAATATAATTATTTAAACACCTTAAGCAAATTTATTTTTAAATTACCAAGAAGCTTTAGTAACTCCTGGTATTTTACCCATTGATGCTAATTCACGGAATTGATTACGACAAATACCGAAATCACTCATATAGCCTTTTGGTCTACCTGTTAATTTACATCTATTATGTAAACGAACTGATGATGAGTTACGAGGTAATTTTTGTAAACCTACATAATCACCTGCTTCTTTAAGAGCTTTGCGTCTATCTGCGAATTGAGCATTTAACTTTTCTCTTTTACGTTGACGAGCTTTTACTGATTCTTTAGCCATAACTTAATTATTTATTTTGATTTTTGAAAGGTAAACCAAATTCTTTCAACAATGAAAGACATTCTTCATCAGTTGGAGCAGTAGTAACGAAAGTAATATCCATACCATTAATTCTACTCACTTTTTCAATTACTATTTCAGGGAAAATAATTTGTTCTGTAATACCCATAGTATAATTACCACGACCATCAAAACCTTTATCATTCAATCCTGCAAAATCTCTAACACGAGGTAAAGATACAGCAATTAATCTATCTAAAAATTCATACATTCTTTCTCCTCTTAACGTTACACGAGCCCCAATAGGAACATTTTTACGTAATTTAAAGTTAGAAATATCTTTCTTAGATTTTGTACCAACAGCTTTTTGACCACTAATAGTTGTCATTTCAAGCAATGCTTGGTCAATTATTTTCTTATCTGATACTGCAGCACCAACACCTTGGTTTAAACAAATTTTAAGTAATTTGGGTACTTGCATTACATTTTTATAGCCAAACTTTTCTATCATTGCAGGTTTTATCTTTGCATCATAGTCAAGTTTTAATCTAGGAACGTATGTTGTAGTCATGTTCTTAATTAATTATATCTTTATTTTCGGATTTTTTTGAAAATCTAACAGTTTTACCTTCTTCGTTTTTCATACGACCAACTTTAGTTGCTACTTCATTTTTATCTAAAACAGCTAAATTGCTAATATGGATAGGTGCTTCTTTTTTAATAATACCACCTTGTTGATTTTGAGCATTTGGCTTTGTATGACGGCTAACAATGTTAATTCCCTCTACAATAGCTCTATTAGTGTCAGTAATAATTTCTAATACCTTACCAGTTTTGCCTTTATCATCACCTGCAATTATCTTTACGCGATCATCTTTCTTAACGCGTAATTTAATTTTTACTTTTTGTTTCTTTTCCATGATTATAATACCTCCGGTGCTAATGAAACGATTTTCATGAATTGTTTTTCTCTTAATTCACGGGCTACTGGGCCAAAAATACGAGTAGCACGAGGTTCATCTTGAGCATTTAATAATACACAAGCATTATCGTCAAAACGAATATAAGAACCATCGGCTCTACGAATTTCTTTTTTTGTTCTAACAACAACAGCTTTTGAAACTGCACTTTTTTTAACTCCACCTGAGGGTAAAGCTGATTTTACTGTTACGACAATTTTATCGCCTACAGAAGCATATCTTCTTCCAGTACCTCCAAGAACTCGGATACATAATACCTCGCGAGCTCCACTGTTATCGGCAACTTTTAGTCTTGATTCTTGTTGTATCATTTTATTTAGCTTTTTCTACTATTTCTACTAATCTCCAACGCTTATCTTTACTTAATGGTCTAGTTTCCATCAACTTTACGATATCGTTAATACTACTTTCGTTATTCTCGTCATGAGCTTTAAAAGTAGAAGTCATTTTTATAAATTTACCGTATTTTGGGTGCATAACTTTACGTTCTACAGAAACAACAATTGTCTTTTGCATTTTGTTGCTTACTACTTTCCCAACTATAACTTTACGTGAATTTCTGTTTTCTGCTGTTATTTCCATTTTATTACAGTTATATTAAGCAGTAGCTAATTGACGAGCTCTTTTTTCAGTAAGAATTCGTGCAATAGTTTTTTTGCTTTCGTTTATTAATTTTGGATTTTCAATTGGAGATACAGCATTTTGAAGAGTCATTTTTGTTAAATTTAACTTTTCATCTTTAAAAGCAATATTCAATTCTTTTTCCGATAATTCTTTAATTTCTTTATTATTCATAACTAGTTTCCGTTATAATCTGGTTTAACAATAAATTTGGTAACAACTGGTAATTTTTGAGATGCTAAACGCATTGCTTCTTTTGCAGTTTCCATCGAAACACCTTCAGCTTCAAAAATTATTGTACCTGGCTTACAAACAGCAACCCAAAATTCAGGAGCTCCTTTACCTTTTCCCATACGAACCTCTGCAGGCTTTCTAGTCATTGGTTTATCAGGGAAAACTCTAATCCAAACTTGACCTTCTCTTTTCATGAAACGATTTAAAGCAACACGGGCAGCTTCAATCTGTTTAGACGTTAAAAAACAAGTATCAAGTGCTTTTAAACCAAATGATCCAAAGGCTACAGTAAATCCTCTAGAGGCATTACCTTTAACTTTACCTTTTTGTTGTTTTCTAAATTTTGTTTTTTTAGGCTGTAACATTTTTACAGTTATTTATTAATATTGATAAAACTAATTTATTTATTTTCTCTTCTTGGTTTTCTATCACCAGCTTTTCCCGCGCCACCACGACTATCTCTTCTGTCGTCTCTTCTATCGCCTCTTCTGTCTGGACGTTGGTTTTGACCTTTTACTTCAGCAACACCTTGATTAGGAGATAAATCTCTTTTACCATAAATCTCACCTTTACAGATCCAAACTTTAATACCAATTTTTCCATATACAGTTAATGCTTCAGCAATTGTATAATCAATGTCAGCACGTAAAGTGTGTAATGGAGTTCTTCCTTCTTTATAAGATTCAGAACGAGCCATTTCAGCTCCACCTAAACGACCACTAATCATTACTTTAATACCTTCAGCACCCATTTTCATGGTGTTTTGAATAGCACCTTTAAGCGCTCTTTTGTAAGAAACACGAGCTTCGATTTGGCTAGCAATTTGCTCTCCTACTAAAACTGCGTCTAACTCAGGACGTTTTATTTCAAAGATATTAATAGCAACATCTTTTTTAGTTAACTTTTTTATTTCTTCTTTGATTTTGTCAACTTCAGTACCACCTTTACCAATGATAATACCTGGGCGAGAAGTATGAATAGTAATGATTATACGTTTAATAGTACGCTCAATTACAATTTTAGACATACCCGCTTTAACTATACGAGCACGTAAATATTTTCTAATTTTTTCGTCTTCTATTAGTTTTTCAGCAAAATTCTTACCTCCAAACCAATTGCTTTCCCAGCCTCTAATTATTCCTAAACGTAATGCTATCGGATTTACCTTTTGTCCCATTATATTTTAGAGTTTTCTTTATCGTTTGTTGTTTCTACTGAATTATTTATAACCATACTGTCAACTATTAAAGTAACATGGTTAGAACGTTTACGAATTCTATGTGCACGTCCTTGAGGAGCTGGTAAAACACGTTTCATCATTGTACCACAATCTACAAAAATTGTTTTAACAAATAACTCATTGCTTTCAGCACGAGAACCTTCATTCTTTTGCTCCCAATTTGCTATTGCACTACGTAATAATTTTTCAACGCGATGTGCACTTTCTTTTTTATTGTTGAAACGTAAAGTGTTAAAAGCTTCTTCCACTTTTTTACCACGTATCAAATCCACAACTAATCTCATTTTACGAGGAGAGGTAGGACAATTATTTAATTTTGCAACTGCTTCCATTACTAATCTTTCTTAACTGGATGTGATTTAAATGTACGTGTAGGAGAAAATTCACCTAATTTATGACCAACCATATTTTCAGTTACATAAACAGGTATAAATTTATTGCCATTATGAACAGCAAAAGTATGTCCTACAAATTCTGGAGATATCATTGATCTGCGACTCCAAGTTTTAATTACAGATTTTTTCTTAGCCTCATTCATAACATCAACCTTTTTTTCAAGTTTGAAATCAATGAAAGGACCTTTTTTTAGTGAACGAGCCATATTCTATTACTTCTTACGCTTTTCGATGATAAATCTATTTGAATATTTTTTAGGTGTACGTGTTTTGTAACCTTTTGATTTAATACCGTTACGAGAACGAGGATGTCCACCAGAAGCTCTACCTTCACCACCACCCATTGGATGATCTACTGGATTCATTGCTACTGGACGAGTACGTGGTCTTACACCTCTCCATCTGTTAGCACCAGCTTTACCTTTTCTTTCTAAATTATGATCTGGATTTGAAACTTGACCAATTGTAGCAGAACAAGCCACTAAAATCATACGAGTTTCACTTGATGCTAATTTAACAGTAGCATAACGTCCATCTCTATTTAATAATTGAGCAAAAGAACCCGCGGAACGAACTAATTTACCTCCTTTACCTGGTAATAATTCAATATTATGAATTAATGAACCTAAAGGTATTTCTGAAATAGGTAATGTATTACCAATTTCTGGAGGTGAACCTGCTCCACTTTGAACTACTTGTCCAACTTGTAAATTTTTTGGCGATAAAATATAACTTTTTTCACCATCTGCATATTGAATTAAAGCAATACGAGCAGAACGATTTGGATCATACTCTATTGTTAATACATTAGCCTCACCAGCTTTAGATCTTTTAAAATCTACTAGTCTATATTTTCTTTTATGACCACCACCTACGTAGCGAATTGTCATTTTTCCAGTATTATTTCTACCACCAGATTTGTTTAACGGAAATGTTAAAGATTTTTCTGGTTTTGAAGCTGTTAATTCCTCAAATGTGTTTGCAGACTTAAAACGTGTGCCTGGAGTTATCGGGTTAAATTTTCTAATTCCCATTTTGTTTATTAAACGTTTTGGAAGAAGTCAATTTTTTGATCTTCTTTAAGTGTAACAATAGCCTTTTTAAAAGCTGTTCTTTTGCCAGAAAACTGACCGCGTTTAGTTGATCTTGATTTTACTTTACCAGCATAAACCATAGTACTAATACCAGTTACGTTTACACTATATATTTTTTCAATTTCACTAATAATTTCAGGTTTTGATGCTTTTTTCTCAACGATAAAAGCAAACTGATTAAATTTTTCGCTTAAACGATTAAATTTTTCAGTGATAAGTGGCTTTTTAAGAATACCCATTACTTAATTTTATTAAAAAGGTTATCAATAACTCCTAAAGAATTTTCTATTAAAATTACTTTTTGAGCATCCAAAATTTCATAAGTATTTACATCAGAAACAGTAACAACCTTAGTTCTAGGCAAATTACGACTAGATTTATAAATAAAATCATTGTAATCAGCCATAATCAATAATGTTTTAGCATTACTTAATTTAAGGTTACTTAAAATATTGATATAATTTTTTGTATTAGCAGAATCAAAAGTAAAATTCTCTAAAACTGTAATATTGTTATCTTTAGCCTTGTAAGCGAATGCTGACATTCTAGCTAATTGTTTCAATTTTTTATTTAATTTAAAGCTATAATCTCTTGGTCTTGGTCCAAAAATACGTGCACCACCTACTCTAGTTCCAGATTTAATACTTCCCTTACGAGAACCACCTGTACCTTTTTGACGGTGAAGCTTTTTAGTTGAACCACTAATCTGACTTTTTTCTAAAGCTGAATGTGTTCCTTGACGTTGGTTAGCTAAAAATTGTTTAATGTCTAAATAAATTGCATGATCGTTAGGTTCTATTCCAAAAATATCTTGACTTAAAACTACTTTACGACCAGTATCAGCGCCCTGTGTATTTAATATTGCTAATTCCATCCTTCTTATTTCTCCAATAATATAAATGAACCTTTAGCACCAGGAATTGATCCTTTAATTACCAAAAGATTCTGATCTTTCAACACTTTTAAAATTTGAAGATTTGTCTTCTTCACTCTAACTCCACCCATTCTACCAGCCATTCTCATTCCTTTGAATACTTTAGAAGGATCTGAAGATGCACCAATTGAACCTGGAGCTCTTTGACGATCATGTTGACCGTGAGTAGCCATTCCAACACCAGCAAATCCATGTCTTTTAACAACACCTTGAAAACCTTTACCTTTTGAAGTACCAACAACATCTACATACTCTCCAACTTCAAATAAATCAGCCATCAAAACATCACCTAAAGTTAAAGGAACTTCAAATCCTTTAAATTCAACAATTTTTCTTTTAGCAGTTGTATTTGCTTTCTTAAATATTCCTTTTAGTGCAGCGGGTGTGTTTTTTTCTTTTGCATCACCATACGCTAATTGAATAGCATTGTAACCATCAGTTTCCACAGTTTTAACTTGTGTAACAACATTTGGTCCTACTTCAACCACGGTGCAAGCCATTTGCTTACCATCTTGGTTAAATACGCTAGTCATACCTACTTTTCTTCCTATCAATCCTGACATAATCTATCTGTCTAAATTTCTTTTAATAATTGATCAAACTTTAATTTCAACATCAACACCACTTGGCAATTCAAGCTTCATAAGAGCATCTACTGTTTTAGCAGTGCTACTATAAATATCAAGTATGCGTTTGTATGAACATAATTGAAACTGTTCTCTAGCCTTTTTGTTTACGTGAGGCGAACGTAATACTGTATAAATTTTCTTTTGTGTTGGAAGAGGTATTGGACCACTTACAATAGCACCAGTGCTTTTTACAGTTTTAACGATTTTTTCTGCTGACTTGTCAACTAGATTATAATCGAAACTTTTTAACTTAATTCTTATTTTTTGGCTCACAATTATTATATTATTAAGCTTATGCTTTTCCGTTAACTTTTGCTAATACTTCTTCTTGAACATTTCTAGGAGCTTCAGCGAAGTGACTAAATTCCATTGTAGATGATGCACGTCCAGAAGATAAGGTTCTAAGTTGAGTTACATACCCAAACATTTCTGCTAAAGGTACTTTTGCTCTTACAACCTGTGCTCCTGCTCTACTATCCATACCCTCTAATTGTCCACGTCTTCTATTTAAATCACCAATTATATCTCCCATATTTTCTTCTGGGGTCAAAACTTCTAATTTCATTATTGGTTCAAGTAATACAGGTTTTGCTTTTCTAGATGCTTCCTTGAAAGCAATTTTAGCACAAAGTTCAAAACTCATCGAATCTGAATCCACCGCATGGAATGATCCATCAAATAATCTTACTTTTAAACTTTCTACCGCAAATCCAGCTAAAACACCATTATTCATTGCTGCTTTAAAACCTTTTTCTACAGAAGGAATAAATTCTTTTGGAATTGATCCTCCTACTATTTCATTTACAAATTCTAAACCTGATTTTTCTGGATCTCCAGGTATTAACTCAAATTGAATATCTGCAAATTTACCTCTACCACCTGATTGTTTTTTATATGATTCTCTGTGAGTAACAGGTACTGTAATTGTTTCTTTGTATGAAACTTGTGGAGCACCTTGGTTAACTTCAACTTTAAATTCACGTCTTAATCTATCAACTATAATTTCTAAATGCAATTCTCCCATTCCAGAAATAATTGTTTGTCCAGAATCTTCATCTGTTTTAACACGGAATGTAGGATCTTCTTCAGCTAATTTAGCCAATGACATACCTAATTTATCAGAATCAGTTTGAGTTTTAGGTTCAACCGCTAAACCAATAACTGGTTCAGGGAAATTCATTGATTCTAATACTATTGGGAATTTTTCATCACTTAGCGTATCACCTGTTTTTATATCTTTAAATCCAACTGCAGCTCCAATATCACCAGCGCCTAAACTTTCAATTGGATTTTGCTTGTTAGCATGCATTTGGAAAATACGTGAAATACGTTCTTTATTTCCACTTCTGTTATTTAGTACATAAGAACCAGCATCTAATTTACCTGAATATGCTCTAATAAATGCTAATCTACCAACAAAAGGATCAGTTGCTATTTTAAATGCTAAAGCGGCAAAAGGCTCTTTGTAATCTGGTTTACGAGTTTCCTCTAAACCAGTATCAGGATTAGTACCAATAACTTCTTTTCTATCCATTGGACTAGGCATTAATTCCATTACTAAATCCAACATTGTTTGAACACCTTTGTTTTTAAAAGAAGAACCACATACCATAGGTACAATCTTCATATCTAAACAAGCTTTACGCAAGGCATCTAATATTTCTCTTTCAGAAATTGAAGAAGGATCATCAAAAAATTTAACTAATAAATTATCGTCATATTCTGAAACTGCTTCTAATAATTTTTCTCTCCACTCTAAGGCCTCATCCATCATATCTGCTGGAATTGGAACTTCTTTGTAAGTCATACCTTTATCATGCTCATTCCAAACCATTCCTCTGAAATTGATTAAATCAATAACTCCAGTGAAATTGTCTTCTGCACCAATAGGTAATTGTAAAGGAACTGCGTTACTTCCTAACATGTCGCGAACTTGTTTCACAACCATTAAGAAATCTGCACCAGCTCTATCCATTTTATTAACAAAACCAATACGAGCTACGTTGTAATTATTTGCTAGTCTCCAGTTAGTTTCAGACTGAGGCTCAACACCATCAACTGCACTAAATAAAAATACTAAACCATCCAAAACACGTAAAGAACGATTAACCTCTACTGTGAAATCAACGTGACCAGGAGTATCAATAATATTGATGTGGTATTGTTGATCACGGTACTTCCAGAAAACGGTAGTAGCCGCAGAAGTAATTGTTATACCTCTTTCTTGTTCTTGAACCATCCAGTCCATAGTAGCAGCACCATCATGAACTTCACCAATTTTATGGTTTACTCCAGAATAGTACAAAATACGCTCAGTTGTAGTGGTTTTACCCGCATCAATATGAGCTGCAATTCCTATGTTTCTTGTATATTTTAAGTCGCGAGACATTATATTTACTCTTTTTTAATTATTATGATAACTTAAAATGAGAGAATGCTTTATTGGCGTCAGCCATTTTATGCGTATCTTCTCTTTTCTTAACTGATGCACCTTCGTTTTTTGAAGCAGCAATAATTTCAGCAGCCAATTTATCTGACATAGATTTTTCACTTCGTCTACGAGCATATAAAATTAACCATTTCATTCCAACAGCAACTTTTCTATCAGCAGGTACTTCAATAGGAATTTGAAAGGTAGACCCTCCAACTCTTCTTGCTTTTACCTCAACAGAAGGCATAATGTTGTTTAATGCTTTTTTCCATACATCGATTCCGCGTTCTTGCAATTTTGCTTCTACTTTATCTAATGCATCATAAAATATGGTAAAAGAAGTATTCTTCTTTCCGCTCCACATCATATTATTTACAAACCTTGTAACCAAAGTATCATTAAACTTTGGATCAGGTGTTAAAATGCGTTTTTTAGGTTTTGATTTTCTCATTGTAATCTATCGCTTATCTAGCTACTAAATTATTTCTTCTTTTTGCCTTTGGCGTCTGCTGCAGGAGCTGCTCCTGGTTTAGGACGTTTAGTTCCATATTTAGATCTTTGTTGTGTTCTTCCTTCAACACCTGCGGTATCCAATGCACCACGAACAATGTGATATCTTACACCCGGTAAATCTTTTACACGACCACCACGTACTAAAACAATTGAATGTTCTTGTAAATTGTGACCTTCTCCAGGTATGTATGCGTTTACTTCATTTCCGTTAGTTAAACGAACACGAGCAACTTTACGCATTGCTGAATTTGGTTTTTTTGGCGTAGTAGTATAAACACGAGTACAAACACCTCTACGTTGAGGACAGTTGTCAAGTGCTGGTGATTTACTTTTAAAAACCACATCGGTACGACCTTTTCTAATAAGCTGTTGTATAGTTGGCATATTAATTAAATACTTATAAACCTTTTTTTAAGGGCTGCAAAGGTAGATGAATAATCGAGCAAAACAAATGCGCAACAAAAAATATTTTAACAAAGAATATAAAATACAATTTGCTGAGCGGGTTGAATCGAAAAATTAACCATCAGACAATGCCGCTTGGGACTTTTCCCGTTTAAAGGGGGTGCAAATATAATTTTCTTATTTACTAATACAAGTATTATTCAAAAAAAATATAATTATTTTTTGAAATCAAATAAAGCCAAACAGTTACGCATAAAAAAAATCGCTAAAAAAGCGATTTTTTGTTTTAAAAATATCATTTGAAAATTTATTCTAAACCCCAAGCATCATATAATGCATTGATAAATTTATTTTCTTGAATTTCCATTTTTTCATCTGCCATGCATATTTTCATAGCAAATTGAATTAGTTTATTTCTTTCTACTACATTAGAAATTTTAAAAAAATGTTCGGCTGTTTCTAAAAAATGATCCATAACAGTGTCTAATGGATAAGCCATTAAAAATGCTTGTTCTTTGATTAAGTCAACTGGTTCCTTGAAGTTTTTTTCTAAAAACTCAAATAATACATCACTTTCAGATGTGTCTATTCTACCATCAGCTTTTGATAATATCATTAATATATGAAAACCAGCTTCGGTTTTATTCATTTTACTTATAAATTGGGTTGTCATAATTTCTATAAATTTGAAGTGAAAGTATTAGAAATAATTAATAATACAAATAACTTCCCAAATATTTTCATAAAAATTTTTGTTTATTTATTTATTATAAACTAAATCAATTGTTTGGAATGAGCTTTAGTATCTACCTTTTCTATTATTTTTTCAATAATTCCTTGCTTATTTATTACAAAAGTGCTTCTTAAAATACCCATATATTTTTTTCCATACATACTTTTTTCACCCCAGGCACCAAATGATTCAGCAACTGAATGATCAATATCTACTAATAAACTAAATGGTAATTCATATTTTGAAATGAACTTAATATGTGAAGCCGCGCTGTCAGGACTAACACCTAAAATTTCGTAACCTTGCTCTTTAAAAACATGGTAATTATCTCTTAAATCGCATGCCTCGGCAGTGCAGCCAGGTGTTGAATCTTTTGGATAAAAATACAAAACCAAATTTTTGTTTTTAAAATCTGCTAATGAAACTGCTTCTCCTTTTTCATTAGTGCTTGAAAATGCAGGTGCTTTATCACCTTCTTTAAGTGTAATCATTTTTGTAGTTAGTTTTGGTTTAAATTTGTTAAAATAATTAGAATGTAATTGGCATTTCAAATGATTTTTCTGCCACATTTCCTTTCTTATCAGTAACACGAATTAGTACTTCTGGTTTTATTATAGCTGTATTATTTAATTTACTGTCTTTATTATCAGCAACTTGTTTTTTCCAAACTTCGTCAAAATGGTAAGTTAAAAGATTGCTTTTGGCATCAAAATCCAATAAAATCCATTCATTATTTAAAAAGCCTTCATATTTTCCTATTCCACTAAAATTATCTTTTATTTCAAAATAATAATGTAAACTATCGTTGATGGCTTCTTCAGTGTTTAAAAATATTTGTTTTATAATTGGTGCAACAGTATCAATAGTTATAAAATAATGTCCAAAATTACTTGCTTTACCTTTTACCACTCCCCCATCAAAATTGCCACCGGCACTTTTATAATTTTTTTCATCTGTAAAATAATAGGCGAGCAATAATTTACTTTCCAAATCACTTTTAACTTTTACAGGTTTTATTGAAATATCAGCTGCTTTGTGAATGGGCGCAGTTTGGTTAAATATTTTATATGTTTTACTGAATGCCTTTAGGGGTTTTGGTAAAATATCATATTTATAATACACGGTATCGTAAAGAGATTTTTCTTCCAATTCAAATGAAAAATCTTTGGTTTTTATCGTATTCTTTGTTAATGGATAAAATGCTTTTATTCCTTTTAAACTCTTTAAATAAGATACTTTTTGGATATCTGTTTTTTTATTTAAAACTTTAATGGGTAAATACAACACAAAGAAATTTTTATTGTTATCAATTACTTGGAATATCAAGGTATCTATCGATTTTTCGGTTAAATAAATCTTACCTTTTTCGATGTTTGTTTCATAAGTAGAAAATTCATTTCCATCATCAATAAAACATTTTTGAATTCGAAACTTTTCAGTTTTATAAAAGGGGAAATCAATGTGAGCATTGATGTATTTACTTTCATTAAAAGCAAACTGATTCAATGTGTGCTTAAAAACAAGCTTTCCTTTATGTTTTAAACTGTATTCATAAATACCTTTTTCGTCTTCTTGGTTATGAATAAAATCGATTGCCTCAATTCCAAAACCATATTGATCCTCTTCTAATTCTGTTTGCTTATTATAAATAAATACGTTTGTAAATTCTTTCAGTTTTGAAATATGAGTTTGGTCTATTTTAAGTTCTTTTTTTAACAATAATCCATCATTTACATACTTATAAATAAATACTTTTTTGATAGTTGGATTAATCGTATCAAAGGGAATAATTCCAAATAAAGTTGGATTGATAATTTTTTCTGATTTTGTATTTCTAATTTCAAAGTGAACATGTGGACCCGAACTGCCACCACTGTTTCCACTTAAGCCAATGGTATCACCTTTTTTTACCAATAAAATTGGTTTTTCAAAAACATAATCAAACTCAAATGTTTGATTTTTATATTGATAATTATGAATCCATTGTGCAATTTTTCCTGAGTATTTTTGTAAATGCCCATAAACAGTAGTATAACCATTTGGATGGTCAATATAAATGGCTTTTCCATATCCAATACTTTGAATTTTTATACGAGAAATATATCCATCGGCACTGGCAAAAACCGGTAATCCTTCTTGCTGATTTGTGCGCAAATCCATGCCACTGTGAAAATGATTATCACGCAAGCCTCCAAAAGGCGAAACCAAGTTTGGTAAAGAATCTAAAGGATATCTAAAATAATTTTGCGGGTAATTTTGAGCGTTTGTTTCAAACAAAATAATTATGAAAACAAACAATAAACCTAATTTCCATTTTACCATATAAAAAAAATTGAACCACATAGATACATAGAAAAAATAGTATTTAAAACTTCATTCAATAATTAGATAAAATGAAAGAATATTTAACCAATTATTTTACCTCACAAATCAACATTGATTCATTGCCAATAAATCCTTCTAAATGATCGCCAATGTTTACCTGACTAACTCCAGCTGGTGTTCCTGTATAAATTAAATCACCCACTTTTAAAGTAAAATATTGAGAAACAAAACTAACTATTTGTTCAAAAGAAAATATCATTTGTGAAGTATTACCTTGTTGAACCAATTGTCCATTTTTTTGCAGGCTGAAATCAATATTTTTCAAATCAATGTTTTCAATATTTATAAAATTTCCAATTGGTGCCGATCCATCAAAAGCTTTGGCTAATTCCCAGGGCAACCCTTTTGCTTTTAATTCATTTTGTTTGTCGCGAGCGGTAAAATCAATTCCTAAGCCAATCTCCGAAAAATAATTTCTAGCAAATTTTTCCTGAATTTTTTTGCCCACTTTATTTATTTTTATTACCAATTCTATTTCATGATGCACATCGTTACTAAAACTAGGAATATAAAAAGGTTCTCCATTTTTTAATAAAGCGGTATCGGGTTTGCTAAATATTACTGGGTTTTCAGGAACCGCATTTCCTAATTCCTTAGCATGTTCGCTGTAATTTCGTCCTACACAAAGTATTTTCATTATAAATTATTGTCTTTATTTTAGTGCGAATATATTTTTATATTGAAATAATATCATTGAAAAATTATTTACAAAAACATTCATCATTACAAATACTTATTATGCTGCCTTGCAGCATTTACCATTGTAATTTAAATTAGCTATTGTAAATTTAAATACAATTGGTATTACTTTGCAACGCATTTGAATAATCCCGTAAAAATATTAGCGAAAATTTGTAGCCAATTTGGAATTGAGCATGCAGTTATTTGTCCAGGTTCGCGATCTGCGCCTTTGGTTTTTGCTTTTAATAGAAACAAAAACATTAAAACTTATTCCATCATTGATGAAAGAAGTGCAGCATATATGGCATTGGGAATGGCGCAACAATTGCAAAAACCTGTGGCTTTAATTTGTACCAGTGGAACTGCTGCATTGAATTTTTATCCTGCCATTGCGGAAGCATTTTACCAAAAAATTCCTTTAGTGATTTTAACAGCTGATAGACCTTTGGAGTTGTTAAATCAGCAAGATGGACAAATGATTAACCAAGTAAATGTATTTGGAAATCATGTAAGAGGAAGTTTAAATTTTGATTCGATACTTCGCACTTCGCACTCCGAACTTCGCACTTTTTTAAATAAATCAATGTTTCCTGTGATGGGTCCGGTTCATATCAATGTGCCTTTAGTGGAACCGCTGTACGAAAATTTGGAGGAAGAAATTTTAATCGAAAATCTTGAAAAACCTTTAAATATTTTTGGTGATTTTGATAATAAAAATATCATTGATGCGCTGCAACAAACACAGAAACGGGTGATTATAATTGGACAAAATTTACCTAATCAAGAACTATTAGCAACTTTAAAAGAATTAGCAAAAAAAGATTTTGCAATTTTAGCTGATGTAGTTTCTAACCAACATGAAAGTTCAGTGCTAAAACATTTCGATTTTTTAGTTTCGCAAGCTAATATAGAAACATTACAAGTTTTAGAACCTGATTTTATTATTAGTTTGGGAGGACCAGTATTATCAAAGGCTTTGAAACTTTGGTTAAAGAAACAAAAACCAAAATATCATTTTAGAATTCAACAAGATGAAACCTTGGTGGATACTTATAATAACGTTACTGAATACATTTATGGCAATAATATTGAGGTATTAAAAAGTTTAGTAAATGCTGAATTTTCAAGTTCCACTTATGCTGAATATTTAGGATTAATGGAGCTCAAATCGCAAAGAAAAATAGCTGAATTTATTAATCAAAACAATGTTGAATTCAATGAATTGGTAACAGTAAATTTTGTACTTAAAAATTTACCTAAAAACAGCCAATTACAAATTGCAAATAGCGCATCCATTCGCTACGTAAGTTATATAGGTTTGCCTGATAAAAATATTACTGCATTTTGCAACAGGGGAACAAGTGGCATTGATGGTTGCACCTCTACCGCCATTGGCGCAGCCAACATGACCAAAGAAATTGTAACTTTAATAACTGGTGATTTGGCATTTTTTTATGATAGAAATGCATTTTGGAATAATTTTGTTCCAAACAATTTGCGTATTATTTTGCTAAACAATCATGGAGCTGGAATTTTTAATTTAATTGATGGACCAAATAGTCAACCTGAATTAGAAGAATTTTTCTTGACTAAACACAAATTGAATGCAAAAAATTTAGCAGCTGAAAACGGATTGAGTTATAATCTTTGTAAAAACAATGATGAGTTTGCAAATGCATTAGCAACATTTTATGATGTTTCGGAACAAGCTAAAATAATAGAGTTAAGTTTTGATATGGATAAAAGTGCTGCCATTTTCAAGGCATTTAAGAAGATAGAATTATAGACCATGGTCCATAGACGATAGACCATAGTAGTTGATAGACGATGGAAAATAAGCAATGAGCAAAGGTGTCATCCTGAGCAAATACCGATAGCTATCGGTAGAAGGAGTATATAAGTAAAAGACAAAATTGAAGAAAAAAGAATAACTAATAATAAAATATATGACAAGTAAATATAACTGGACTACACTTAAAGAATACAAAGAAATTTTGTTTCAATACTATGAAGGTATTGCCAAAATAAGCATTAACCGACCACATGTTCACAATGCATTTACACCTTTAACGGTGCAAGAAATGAGTGAAGCAATGGAATTGGCTCGCCAAAATACGGATGTTCGCGTAGTGATTTTAACTGGCGAAGGAGGAAAAGCTTTTTGCAGTGGTGGCGATCAAAGTGTGCGTGGACATGGTGGATACGTAGGTGATGATGGAATTCCTCGTTTAAACGTGTTGGATTTACAAATGCAAATACGTAGAATTCCAAAACCCGTAGTGGCCATGGTAGCAGGTTATGCCATTGGTGGTGGACATGTATTGCATGTAATTTGCGATATTTCTATTGCTGCTGAAAACGCAAAATTTGGTCAAACAGGACCAAAAGTTGGAAGTTTTGATGGTGGTTTTGGAGCAGGTTATTTAGCAAGAGTTGTTGGTCAAAAGAAAGCAAGAGAAATTTGGTTTTTATGCGACCAATACAATGCGCAAGAAGCATTAGATATGGGCTTGGTGAATAAAGTTGTTCCTTTAGAAATATTGGAAGATGAAACCATTAAATGGTGTCAGAAAATGATAGAGAAAAGTCCGGTTGCTTTGCGAATGATTAAAGCAAGTTTTAATGCAGAATTAGATGGCCAAGCAGGAATTCAAGAATTGGCAGGAAACGCTACCCTTTTATATTATATGAGCGATGAAGCCAAAGAAGGCAAAAACTCTTTCTTAGAAAAACGAAAACCAGATTTTAGTAAATTTCCAAAGTTTCCTTAAATAGTTTCCCGCAGATTTCACAGATTCTCGCAGATAAATTATTTCTTTTTTCGGTAAAATTTGTTCATATAAAAAATAAAATTTCCTTTGCTTTAAATGATTGTAAAAACCAAAATATCACTTCAACCTTATAACACCTTTGGAATAGATGTAAATGCAGCTGATTTTATTGAAATAAATTCAATTGAAGGCTTGAAATTTATTATTGAAACCTTTGATTTAATGAACCGACATACTTTAGTAATTGGTGGTGGAAGTAATATTTTATTGACCAAAAACTACGATGGCTTGGTTTTAAAAATGGCTATTTTAGGTATTGAAAAAGTAAATGAAGATGCTGAACATGTTTATATCAAAGCCATGGCAGGCGAAGCTTGGCATCATTTTGTGTTGTATTGTGTAAATAATAATTATGCTGGAATAGAAAATCTTTCGCTTATTCCAGGTTGTGTGGGAGCTGCGCCTATGCAAAATATTGGCGCTTATGGAGTAGAAATTAAAGATACTTGCTACGAAGTAGAAGCTTATAATATTGAAACCAATGAGCAAAAAATATTTTCGAACGCTGAATGTAAATTTGGTTACAGAGAAAGTATATTTAAACACGAAGCCAAAGGAAAATACATCATTACATCGGTTACTTTTAAATTATTGAAACAAGCCAAAGTCAATGTTTCTTATGGTGCCATTCAAGATGTATTGCGAAGTAAAAACATAGAAAATCCAACTATAAAAAATGTAAGTGATGCGGTAATTTCAATTCGTGAATCAAAATTACCAAATCCAAAAGTATTGGGAAATGCGGGTAGTTTTTTCAAAAATCCTGAAATACCAACCGAAGAATATTTGAGTTTAAAAGAAAAATTTCCAGCAATAGTTGGATATAAAACCAGCGAAACAAATACCAAATTAGCCGCGGGTTGGCTCATAGAACAATGTGGTTGGAAGGGTAAAGTAGTTGGAAATACGGGTTCTCACAAAGACCAAGCGTTGGTTTTGGTAAATTATGGAAATGCTTCTGGAAACGAAATTTGGAAACTTGCCATGCAGATACAAGAATCTGTTTTTGAAAAATTTGGAGTAACAATTATTCCTGAAGTGAATGTGATTTAATATTAGCCACAGATTTCACAGATTGCACAGAAAAATTAACCGCAAAGGGCGCTGAGGTTTTCGCGAAGGACGCAGATAAATTAGCCACAGATTGAACAGATTACAAAGAAAATAACCGCAAAGGGCGCAAAGATTTACGCAAAGGACGCAGAGGAAATTGTATAAAATATTGGGGAGGAAACCAATAACAGAAATTTTTTAATTTAATTGTAAATAATGAAGTCTAACATTGTGTGATGTCAAAACAAAATATCTTAAAAATAATAATAGTAACAATAATCGTCAATGCTATTTTTGTTTATGTTAGTTACTTAACATACGGGAAATTCAAACTTTCATTTTTGCATATATTTATTGGTTTACTTCCACTTATTTTAATAAGTCGAAGAAATAAATAACTATTTCAGCCATAATTTGATGTAAGCGAGGACGCCAACATCGTTAGTAATATTTTCCCTTATATAACTTTGTCAAAGTTTTATACTTTGCTAAAGTTTCCAAAAATTAATCCGTGTAATCTGTGAAATCTTTAGCTATTTCTTATTTTGTTTCCCAATAGCGATGCTGTTTGGTTTCGTTATATACAAAAGTTAAAATATTTTTATCGTCTTCGGTAAGTTCCAAACCTCTGCGTTTATAAACAGCTTCCGCAGTTTTGAAGAATTTATTGATTACAAAAGTTTCAAAACCTTGTGCGCCACCCCAAGCAAAATCGGGAATGAAGTTACGAGGGAATCCAGCACCAAAAATATTTGCACCCACTCCTACTACTGTTCCTGTATTAAACATAGTATTGATGCCACATTTGGCATGATCGGCCATGATTAAACCACAAAAAGTTAAGCCGGTTTTTTCAAATTTTTGTCTGTCGTAACTCCACAATTTTACTTCATCATAGGTGTTTTTTAAATTAGAGTTATTAGTGTCAGCGCCCATATTTACCCACTCTCCTATTACAGCATTGCCCACAAATCCATCGTGACCTTTATTGCTATATGCAAAAAATACTGCATTATTTACTTCACCACCTACTTTACAATGCGGACCAACAGTAGTTGGGCCATAAATTTTAGCATCCATTTTTAAGCCTGCATGTTCGCCTAATGAAAACGGACCACGTATTTTACAACCTTCCATTACTTCTGCATCCTTGGCAATATATATTGGGCCAACAGTAGCATTTAAAATACTACATTCTACAATGGCACCTTCTTCCAAAAATACATTTTCAGGATGGATCACTTGATTGGTATTTGAAATGGGTTGTGATTTTCTACCAGCTGTTAAAAACTTAAAATCTTCTTCAATGGCTTGTCCATTTAATGAAAAAATATCGTAACTGAATTTAATATGTAAAAAGTTTTCTACTTTTGATTCTATCAATTCAAATTGCGTGGCAATGTTTTTAAAATCAATAGCAAGGGCGCTTTTAAAGGCAAGCATTACTTCATTTTTATATAAAGCTTGTCCCATTTGAAGGTTTAAAATTTCGTTGATTAAATCTTCATTCGGACAAATACTTCCATTGATAAAAACATTTTCATTTTGCAAAGCAATAGGAAACTTATTTTGCAAATAATCCATTGTTAAATAAGAAACAGAAGATTTCAAATGTTTTTCCCATTTTTCAGCAATGGTTAAAATACCTATTCTAATATTTGCAACGGGCCTAGTAAAAGTTAAAGGTAATAGGTTTTGTCTGTCAGTTGGATTATCGAATAATATGTAATTCATGGCGTAAAATTATAAAAAATAAAACTGAAATCAGCTAAAAATAAAAAAGCCTCCCAAATTGGAAGGCTTTAAATATTGAAAAAATAAATAAATTATTTCTTTCCGTAACGTTTTTGAAACTTGTCAATACGACCAGCTGTATCAATTAACATATTTTGTCCTGTAAAGAAAGGATGTGATTTTGAAGAAATCTCTACTTTAAAAAGTGGATATTCAACACCATCTTCCATTGTAATTGTTTCTTTTGTTTCTACTGCTGAACCAGTTACAAAAGTATAACCATTACTCATGTCTTTAAATGCAACTTTTCTATAATTTTCTGGATGAATTCCTGCTTTCATTTTATTTGTTATTTTGGAGTGCAAAAGTAATTTTTTTTGAAATAAAAGCAAATATATTTTTCAAAAAAAAAATTTTACTATTTTAGCCTAACAAAATTCTAATTCAATTTCAGTAAAATTGTGTTCGGAATCCTTTTAAGTTTAAATATATTTGCCCATCAAAAACTAAAACTGTGAAAACAAAAGTACTTCATCATTCCGATATTGAAAAAATAATTAAGCGTATGGCTTATCAAATTTATGAAAATAATTTTGGCGATAAATACATAACGCTAGTTGGCATCAGTTCAAGAGGTTTTGAAATAGCAAAACTTTTACAAAACGAATTAGAATTAATCAGTAATTTAAAATCAATTTTATTAGAAATTACTATTGAAAAAGAAAATCCATCGGTTGATACAACGGTTATAAAACCTTTTAAATTTGAAATAAAAGGAACTTTAGTTGTTATTGATGATGTATTAAATACAGGAAGAGCAATGGTTTATGCATTGTTACCTTTTTTAAGTTTGAAAGCACCTAAAATTCAGGTAGCAGTTTTGGTAGATAGGAATCATAAAAAATTCCCCGTTGCTGCTGATTATACTGGCATACAATTGAACACTACATTTCAAGAACATGTGAGTGTTGAAATAAATAAGAAAAAACAATTGGATGTTTATTTACAATAAGCCACAAAAAAAAACGCTTCTAAAATTAGAAGCGTTTTTTTTGTGATTACAGCTAGTTAATTACTTAACTTTAGCTTGTAAATTAGCACCTGCTTTGAATTTAACAACCTTTTTTGCAGGGATGTTAATTTCAGCACCAGTTTGAGGATTACGTCCTTTACGAGCAGCACGCTTAGTTACTGAAAATGTTCCAAAACCAACTAAAATTACTTTGTCGTTTTTCTTTAACGCACCTTGAGTTGATAACATGAAAGCATCTAAAGCAGCAGCAGCTTGAACTTTAGTAGTACCGGCAGCTTTTGCCATTGAGTCGATTAAATCTGATTTGTTCATTTTTATTTATTTTTTAAAGTTTTGCATAACGAAAGTAGCTATACAAATGAAAAAATCAAGCGTTGCCTCTTTTTTTTTGAAAAAAATATAAAAATAAATTTTCACACATTATCAACATTGTAGTTTTTTGAAGTTCAAATAATGCTATTATTAAGCAAATAAAACCACTCTAATAGCTTTATTTACAAATGATTGAAATGTTTCTTGTGGTATATTAAATGAATAGTGTGCTTGCTCAAAAAAAGGAGTTCTATTTAGAAATAATTCTTCCATTTTTTTTTCAATTTCCGCCTTTTCAATACCTAAAAACATCGGTCTTCGCATTTTTGAGTTCAAAATTCTATCCACTAAAAGTCCAATAGCACCATTTAAATAAAAAGATATACCATTTGCATTTATCAAATCCATGTTATTATGATAACAAGGTGTACCACCACCACAACTAATAACTACATGATTCATGACAACAGTTTTCAATAAATATTTATGTTCTAAATTTCTAAAATATTCTTCACCTTTTTCAGTAAAAATTTCTTCAATGCTAAGTTCTTCCTGTTGCTCAATTAATTTATCTAAATCAACAAAAGAATACTGCAAAGCATTGGCAAGTTTTTTACCCCAAGACGATTTTCCTGAGCCGGGCATTCCTACTATATATATTCTTTGATTTTTGATAATTTTTATTTTTGAAGGATGAAGGATAAAGTAAGAAGTATGAAGTGTAAAGGATGAATAAAAAAGGATGCCCAATGACTTATTTTAGGGCAACATGATTTTACGAATTATTTCATGTAACGAGTTACAATATCATAAGTAGGAAAGTTATAAGCACTCCATTTTTTTACAACCACACTTCCTTTCATTAACACTAAACCTGGATTAGATCGAACCATTGATTTTAAAGGAACATTATCTACAGTATAATATTGAAAAGCGAGTTGGTTTTGATGGCGATATTCTTCTAATTTATCAGGTGAAGTAGCTGTTAAAGCCCAAAATTCTTTTTGATCTTTTTTACAATCATCGGCTAATAATGCCATTTGTTTTTCTAAGCCAACTCTTCCACCGTCTACAGTTAATTGAACAAGAATAAGTTTGTAACCTTTATTGGCAAATAAACTATCGGTGTAATTATTTCCATTTGCATCGGTTAAACTAAAATCGTGAATAGGCGGCTTACAGCCTTCACGAACTACTTTATCTTTTCTATCTAAAAATTTATAGTTGGTATCACTTGGAATATTGTTCATATCAAACTCTTCTTTTACTCCATTTTTTTCGTAAATAAATACCATTACTACTGAATCAACAGGTGAACCGGGAGGGCAAACCATTTTTTCTTGAATGTTATTTCCAATTTTATATGGTAAAAAATCTTTGATTGGTAAAAACATATAAGTATAAAAAGTAAAGAAAGTTACTACCAAAAATGCAACTGATAATGCAATGTTTTGCAAAGTAAATTTCATTAAAGGTTTGAGGTGTTTTTGACCAAAGAATATAATTAAAATAAGTACCAATAATATCAAATCTTTATAAAAAGATTCTATAGGTTTTAGTTTAACCGCATCGCCAAAGCAACCACAATCAGTAACCTTATGAGTAATGGCCGAATAACCAGTTAAAATAGTAAAGAAAACAATCATTAAAAGTAATAACCAAGCATTAAGTTTGTTAAACGCTCCCAATAAAAGTGCTACACCACTAATTATTTCAAAAATACAAATGAACATAGACAATGCCACTGCGTATGGAATAAAAACTGGCATGTTAAACACCTCAAAATATTCAACTAATTTATAACTGAAGCCAAGCGTGTCGTTGGCTTTAATTAAACCTGAAATAATAAATAATACGCCTACAAAAATGCGGCTAATTTGTGTGATGATTTTCATGCTTGTTATATTGTTGTTATGTTAAATTTGTTCCGATACATCGGGAGTAAGTTAATTAAATTGCTAGAGGCTAGAAACCTAAAGCTTTATTAAAGCAAAAATTGAATAGTTTATCATATCCATTAAATTACTTTCTATTCCTTCGCTGGCAATTGTTTTTCCTTTATTGTCCAATATTTGTTTCATTCTTTGAACCCTCATTAACATCATATCGGTAAAAGTAGTTACCAACATATCGCGCCAAACCTCACCATAATCGTGATTTTTTTCTTCCATTAAAGTTTTGGTTTGAAACACATATTTATCGTAAAGTTTTTCAATAACGATTATGTTTAAATCCATTTCTTTACTTTCTACAAGTTCCAATTGAATTAAGCCCATGATACAATAGTTAATAATTCCCATAAATTCAGGTTCTATTCCTTCATTGACCATCATTGTTCCATTGTCTTCTATGGTTCTAATTCTATTTGCTTTTATATAAATTTGATCTATGATACTACTGATGCGCATAATTCGCCATGAAGTACCATAATCAGCATTTTTATTTAAAAATACTGTTCTGCATTTACCAATTACAGCATCGTATTGAGTGGACGTTTTATTCATTCTTTTTATTTTGTAAAAATATATTTTTGAAAGCTACACATGAAAAATACCATTTGCCAATAGCAATTTTTATATTGCGCAAAAATAAACACCAAACCGACATTGCAAACTTTTAAATCTAAAAAAACTATTAATTGTAAAGGAAAGCTGATAAACCTTGATAAACCAAGGGTTATGGGAATTTTAAATATTACCACAGACAGCTTTTTTGACGGTGGTAAATACAATTCAATGGACAATGCCTTGTTTCAAACCGAAAAAATGTTGACCGATGGTGCCACTTTTATTGATATTGGTGCGCAAAGTACACGACCGGGTGCTGACATGATTGGAGCAGAGGCCGAACTAAAATTTGCAATTCGTGCCATTGAAAATATTATACAAAGATTTCCTGAAGCCATCATTAGCATTGATACTTTCAATTCCAAAGTAGCTCACGAAGCCATTATTGCTGGTGCTGCTATTATTAATGATATTTCGGCAGGTGATGACGATGAACAAATGTTCAAAACCGTTATTCAACATCAAGTTCCTTATATCATGATGCACAAAAAAGGGAATAGTAAAACCATGCAACAAAATCCAAGTTACAACAATGTTTTATTGGAGGTGATTGATTATTTTGTTCAAAAAGTTGAATTTTTAAAACAAAATGGAGTAGCCGATATCATCATTGATCCAGGTTTTGGTTTTGGAAAAAACATAGAACATAATTACACTTTGCTGAATAAATTGGATAGATTCAAAATTTTCGAATTACCCATTTTAGTTGGATTTTCGAGAAAGAAAATGATTCAAAACATCATCAATGAACCGGCAGAAAATGCTTTAAATGGAACTACTGTAGCTAATACCATCGCGCTAATGAAAGGTTCAAAAATACTGAGAGTTCATGATGTAAAAGAAGCGGTGGAAGCGGTGAAAATATTTGGTATGATGGAAAATTAATAGTGGTTGTTGTCCCGATACATCGGGATTGAATGTTGAATTATAATTTGAAAATGATTTAATATTTCAGCTAAAAACAATATTATTAATTTAAATATTTTGCTTAATTTATCTTTTGAAATGCTCCTTTTTATAAGATCTAAATATACAATTCAACTTTTTTCCGTAAACTTGCCCAATAAACAATGGAAATATTAACCTATAAATTTAGTTGGATAAACCTCATTGACATTTTGTTGGTGGTGGCTATTGCCTGGCAATTATTTGTTAGGCTAAAAGGTAGTTTGGCATTTAATATTATGATTGGTTTGCTTACCCTTTATGCTTTTTGGTGGGTGGTAAAATATTTTGAAATGCCTTTATTAGAAACCATTTTAGGTGGTTTTGCCAGGTTTGGTGTGGTGGCAGTTTTAATTGTTTTTCAACAAGAAATTAGGCGCTTTTTATTAATTATTGGAAGGAATTCTTTTTTAGGCGAAAACAAAAAATGGTGGCATATTTTTCCTTGGATGTGGAAATTAGATGAAAACGATGAACTAGATTTTGAAACCATTGTAGATGCTTGTCAGGTATTAGCCGAAACCAATACGGGTGCTATTATTATTTTTCCAAAAACAAGTGAAATGCGTTTTTTAGCAGCAAGTGGTGAAACCATAGATGCGCAAATTACCAAACGATTAATTTTAACCATATTTAATAAGAACAGTCCTTTGCACGATGGCGCTATGATTATTGCCAAAGGCAAAATAAAAGCTGCAAACTGTGTATTACCCGTAAGTGATAATCCTGATATGATAAATAAATTTGGATTACGTCACTTAGCTGCAATTGGAATTACAGAACAAACAGACGCTATTTGTTTGGTAATTAGCGAAGAAAGTGGCTTAATTAGTTTTGTGAAAGAAGGAAAAATTAAAGAAGCCATTGACCGAGAATTACTCATTGACTTACTTCATAAAGAACTTAAACCGAAGGGTTGATTTGTTGATTTATTAAATTGTTGAATTGGAGATTTGGAGATTTTTTGATTAAGTTTTTGGTTGGTTAATTTGTCTATTGCTAATTGCTAATTGCCAATTGCCTCACTTCGCATTTTTGTCATTCCGAAATCCGCATTTTTTTATTCCTCCAATATACTGTCTTTATTAATTGACTCTAAAAACTCTTCATCTGTTTTGCCTAAGTTTTCAATGGAAAGTTTAGCATCTTCAGTTAAATCGCTATTCGGGTATTTTTGTAAAAACTGATTGTAATAAATACGAGCTTGCTCAAAGTCGTTTAAATTATTTTCGTAACTGAAAGCTATTGAGAACAAAGCTTGTTCGCAAAATTTAGAATTAGGATACGTTTTAATTAATTTTTCAAAAAAACCAATTCCTTCTTTTGCTTTATTTAAAATACTACTTCTTTGCGCAGCTTTAAATAAAAACTCAGGTGCACGCTCATCGTCAGGGTATTTTTCAACGAAGGAAGCATAATTTAAATACAAGTCGGAAATTTGTGTAATGCTAAAAGCACTGTCACTGTTTTCTAGTTTTGTTATTTGTTCAATCATTTTTTCCTTTGGCGAATGACAAGCATAAACAATTGAAATGGCACAAATTAATATAAATATTCTTTTCACTTTAATGGGTTTTTAGTGCTGCAAAGAAAATGATGAAGCATTAAACTATTTTGTTAATTTTTACACAATTTTTATTAGGTTGCGCAATAATTATTACAATAATATTTTACAATATTCGGTTGTAATCAATTCAAAAATCAAATCATTTACAAAAAAGTTTCATTTAAAGTTTGAAAGCATCGTAATCCGATTATTTTTGCAACACTTTTTTTAAAAACATACATGAGAGTAATACAATTTAGAGAAGCCCTACGCGAAGCCATGAACGAAGAAATGCGTAGAGATAAAGATATTTTTTTAATGGGCGAAGAAGTTGCCGAATACAATGGTGCTTATAAAGTGAGCCAAGGTATGTTAGAAGAATTTGGCGAAAAAAGAATCATTGATACACCGATAGCTGAACTTGGTTTTGCGGGAATAGCAGTAGGTGCGGCCATGAATGGCTTACGCCCAATTGTTGAGTTTATGACTTTCAACTTTTCGTTGGTAGCCATTGACCAAGTAATTAATTCGGCTGCTAAAATGTACCAAATGAGCGGTGGACAATTTAATATGCCTATGGTATTTAGAGGACCAACAGCTAGTGCCGGACAATTAGGAGCCCAACATAGTCAAGCTTTTGAAAATTGGTATGCAAACTGCCCAGGTTTAAAAGTAGTTGTTCCTTCAAATCCTTATGATGCCAAAGGTTTGCTTAAAACTGCCATTAGAGATAACGATCCGGTTATATTCATGGAAAGTGAGCAAATGTATGGCGATAAAGGCGAAGTGCCAGAAGAAGAATACTTAATTCCAATAGGAAAAGCAGTTACCAAACGTGAAGGAACTGATGTAACCATTGTTTCATTTGGTAAAATTATAAAACTAGCTTACGTAGCTGCCGAGGAATTAGCTAAAGACGGAATCAGTGTTGAAATTATAGATTTACGCACCGTTCGTCCTATTGATTATGAAGCAATCGTTGAGTCAGTAAAAAAAACAAATAGACTAATTATTTTAGAAGAAGCATGGCCTTTGGCCAATATCAGTACCGAAATTACTTACATGGTTCAAAAACGTGCCTTTGATTATTTGGATGCACCTATTCGCAGAATAAATACGGCAGATGCGCCACTGGGCTACGCTCCTACTTTTGTTGAAGCATTTTTACCAAGTGTAAAACAAATTATTGATACTGTAAAAGAAGTTCTTTACAGATAGTTGTCAGTTGATAGACGATAGACGATAGACGATAGTTGATGGACAATAGTAGATTGTCGATAGACCATAGCTAACACAAATTGGTCATTGAGTTTGTCGAAATGCCAACAATTATCTTTTCGAATTTTTTATATTTAAATTTAGAATTTTTAAAAAGCCATTAGTTATTTACTTAACTAATGGCTTTTTTATTTGTTATTTTATTATAAATTCGTTCTATGAAAATCCTTCTTTTTATTAAACTATTTGTGTTTGGTTTTTTGCTTTGCAATGCGCAACAAAAAATCATGTTTCTTGAAAAAGGAAATCAGCAAGAAATTAGAAATAGCATTTATACGCTTCCTACAGCTGTAACATGTACTTTCGGTAATAAGGTAAAAAGAGATTTAGTGCTTGAGAAAGTGCAAGGAGATAGCTTTTATTTTGAACAATATTATAACCAAGAGGCCAATTACGACTGTTTAATAAAATCGGTTGGAAAAATAAAGTTCCATAAAAAAAGCGAAAACTTTTTGTATTTTATTGACGGAGCATTTATTGCCTCAGCATCTTTTTTAACTTTTGGAACATTCGTTGGCTTGTTTAATTATCCTCCAATTGCATTTGTTTTTGGTCCAATTGCGGCATTAAATATTGTGATTGTTGTTGCCATAAGTAAAAAACTTCCAAAATCTTATATCATTCAAAATTGGAAAATACATGTTTTATAAATTAATTATTGTATTACTATTTGCTTTTATTGGCCAAAGTATTTTTGCGCAAGAAGTAATTTTACAAAAAAACGGTACTACCAAAACATACCAATTTTCTTTGCCTAAAAGAATAACATTTGAATACAAAACTGATAGTGGAATGATTACGATTAAAGCCAAAGCCATTCGTTACGAATTTCCTTATTTAACCATTAAAAAAAATAAAAATACGACAATAGTTGATGTAAGAAAAATTACGACACTTTATTATACTTCTCGAATTGCAGGTTTGTATTATGTTGGAGGTACTGCCATTGCGCTTTTTTGTATTCCAATAGTTGTAATATCAATGAAAGAAAGAATTTACGAAGCGGCATTTTTCTTTACTTTGCCACTCGCGCTAACCTATATTCAGTATCGGGAGGCAAACAGAACATTTGATACCCAACAAAAATGGCATTTTAAATAAGTATTTTTACTTCTTTATTTTCTTATAACCATAGGCCACAACAGCGGCTACTAATAATATAATTCCTCCATCAACTAGAACATCTTGTGGTTCGTCATCAAATCTACTAATGCTTCCTTATTTTGCATTGGCTACAAAGTTTATGCATACCAATATTGATGTGATTGCTATTACTATCATTTTTATAATTTTCCATAATCCATATTAAAAAAAAGGCAATGCATTGCATACTTGCACCTAATAAACAAATGTGATTATAACTAAAGCTATGTTTTGAAAAAGCAAATGTCATGCATAACTTATGACTGGAGTCATAAATTCAAATAGCTGTAAAACACACCTTTGTTTCCATAAACTAGATAAAAATAAACATGAAAAAAATCTTTGTAATCTTAACATTTGCTTCCATATTATATGCCTGCGGTGGTGGTGAATCAAAATCTGAATCTAAAACTGAAGAGGCCGTTGAGGCAACAACTGAGGGAACAGCAGCAAATGCAAACCCTGACTATGACCCTAAAAGAGGTGAAGGAAAATTTACTGCAGAAACCGTAAAAATAGGTGCAACTATAGATGCAACTATGGTAACAGAAGGCGAAAAAATTCAATCGGTAAAATGCAGTGCTTGCCATAAACTAACTGATGAAAAATTAGTTGGTCCAGGTTGGGCGGGTGTAACTAAACGCAGAAACCCAGAATGGATTATGAACTTTATTACCAATCCCGATCCAATGATTGACAAGGATCCAGTAGTTCAAGCCTCATTAGAACTTTGCTTAGTGCGTATGCCAAACCAAAGTTTAACAGACGATGATGCAAGACATTTATTAGAATTTATGCGTAAAAATGACGGTGTTAAATAAACAATAAAATAATTACCCCAAATGAAAAAAAATATAATAATTTTAAGTTCAGTAATAGGCTTGGCCATGCTTTCGGTAGTAGGCTGCAAACCTAAAAACACAAGCAATGCAACCAGTGCCGATGCAGCACAAAAAGTGTATGTAGCACCTGGTAAATACGATGAAATTTACAACTTTGTAAGTGGTGGATTCAGTGGTCAAATGAGTGTTTATGGAATTCCGTCTGGTCGTTTGCTACGTGTTATACCCGTATTTTCACAAGATCCAGAAAAAGGTTGGGGTTACAGTGAAGAAACTAAACCTATGATGAACACATCGCATGGTTTTACTCCTTGGGATGATTTGCACCATGTGCAACTTTCAAAAACCAATGGTGAAGTAGATGGAAGATGGGTGTTTGGAAATGCAAACAATACACCTCGTGTTGCTCGCATTGATTTAAGCACTTTCCGTACTCAAGAAATTATAGAATTACCAAATAGTGGCGGAAATCACTCATCTCCTTTTATAACTGAAAATACTGAATACGTTGTTGCAGGTACTCGATTCAGTGTTCCTATGGATGATGCCAATGGCGATGTTCCAATTAATACCTACAAACAAAACTTTAAAGGAACTTTGAGTTTTATTAGTGTAGGTAAAGAAGATGGAAAAATGGATATTGCTTTCCAAATAGAATGCCCTGGAGTAAACTTCGATTTAAGCAGAGCAGGTAAAGGCGTTTCTCATGGATGGTTCTTCTTTTCATGCTACAATACAGAACAAGCTAATACTTTGTTAGAAGTAAATGCTTCGCAAAAAGACAAAGATTTTGTAATGGCAGTAAACTGGAAAAAAGCTGAAGAATATTTGAAAGCAGGAAAAGCAAAAAAACAAGCTGTAAGATACGCGCACAACACCTACAGCGAAAAAACTCATTCAGCAACTTCTGAAATAAAAACTGAAGTTTTGGTTTTAAATGCTAAAGAGTTAAAAGACATTTGTTACTTTATTCCTTGTCCTAAATCGCCACACGGTTGCGATGTATCTCCAACAGGCGAATACATTGTTGCAAGTGGTAAATTAGCTGCTGTTATTCCAGTATTTAGTTTCGATAAAATTCAAAAAGCTATAGCAGCAAAAAGCTATGATGGCGAATTTGATGGAATTCCAGTTATTAAATACGAATCGGCTTTACAAGGCGAAGTTAAAAAACCAGGCTTAGGTCCATTGCATACCGAATTTGATGACAATGGAAATGCTTACACTTCAATGTTTGTTTCTTCTGAAGTAGTAAAATGGAGCTTAAAAGATTTAAAAGTATTAGACAGAGCACCAACTTTTTATTCTATTGGTCACTTATGTGTAGTAGGTGGTGATACTAAAAAACCAACTGGAAAATACTTAATTGCTTATAATAAAATTACCAAAGACAGGTATTTACCTACAGGTCCTGAGTTATCGCAAAGCGCACAATTATTCGACATTAGTGGCGACAAAATGAAACTACTTTTAGATTTCCCAACCATTGGCGAACCACATTATGCACAAGCATGTTTGGCTAGTTTAATCAAAGACAAATCGGTAAAAATGTTTAAGATTGAAGAAAACAGCCATCCTTATGTAGCCAAAGGAGAAAAAGAAACTAAAGTAGTAAGAGAAGGAAACAAAGTGCATGTTTACATGACTGCCATTCGCTCACATTTAGCTCCCGATAATATTGAAGGAATTAAAATGGGAGATGAAGTATATTTCCATGTTACTAACTTAGAGCAAGATTGGGATGTGCCACATGGTTTTGCTATCAAAGGAGCATCAAATGCTGAGTTATTAATTATGCCAGGTGAAACACAAACTTTAAAATGGATTCCTACTAAAGTGGGTATTTCACCCATGTATTGTACCGATTTTTGTAGTGCTTTACACCAAGAAATGCAAGGATATGTTCGAGTTTCACCAGCATCAAGTAAGCTTCCAATTAGCTTTAGTTTAGGTGCTAAATAATAATTTATAAAGGATCTTTCAAAAGCTCTTATTTCCTAGTCAGTTCGAGCGAAGTCGAAAAACTTATATTTTCGTTTTCAACATATTTCGACTTCGCTCAATATGACAAAATGTGAAGAGGCTGCCCTTTTGAGACAGCCTCTTTTATTTAACAGTCATTCAATTTTTCAATTACCATGAAATTAACAACATTATCGCGCGTGCTTTTATTAGCAGCAGCCGTACTTTTAGGTTCATCTATTTTTGTTGCCATTTGGCGCATAGAATTAGAAGCACCGCAATATCCTGAGGGCTTAAATCTATTAATTTATGCCAATAAATTAGGTGGAAACGTAGATATAATAAATGGTTTGAACCATTATATTGGTATGCAAACTTTGCATGCCGAAAACTTTATTGAGTTTACCATTTTGCCTTATATCATTGGTTTTTTTGCTGCATTTTCTTTGCTTGCAGCAATACTTGCAAACAAAAAAGTAGCAAATATTTTATTCTTTTCATTTGTAGCTTTTGGCATTATAGCCATGATTGATTTTTACAGATGGAATTATAATTACGGACATAATTTAGATCCAAATGCAGCCATTATAGTTCCTGGAATGGCTTATCAACCGCCATTGATTGGCTATAAACAATTATTGAACTTTGGCGCATTTTCAACTCCAGATATTGGTGGTTGGTTTTTTATAACTGCTGGTTTATTCATGCTAACCGTATTTGTAACAGGAACAAAACTTTGGGACAAAAAATTTACAAAAAATATTGTTTCATTAGTTGTTTTTGGATTTATATCTATGCTAACTTCTTGCTCAACAGATGGACCAAAACAACCAAAATTAAATAATACTAATTGCGATTTTTGTAAAATGACCATTGCCAACGAAAAATTTATTGCACAATGTGCAACCGATAAAGGCAGGGTTTATTACTTTGACGACATTAGTTGCATGGTGAGATTTAAAAGTGAAAACAGTACTATTGCTTTTGAGAATTTTTTTATTGCCGACTTTAACAATCCAGCTAAATATTTAAAAGGAAGCGAAGCAATTTTGTTTAAAAACGAAGAAATAAAAAGTCCAATGGGCGGCAATATTATTGCTTTTTCAAAGCAAACCGATGCAGAAGAATTTTTACAAAAACATGCTGCAACAAAAGTTTCATGGACAGAATTAAACAAGTAATTGATAAAACCAAAAGGCAAACAATGCTAAGTATATTAAGCATTGTTTTTGCATTTATAGCAAATGGTAAAACCATTACCGTTGGTCAAAATAAACAGTGTAAAACTATTCATCAAGCCATAAAAATTGCGGCAACTTTCGATACCATAGAAATACATGAAGGCTTGTACAAAGAAGGAAATATAGTAGTTGATAAATCGCTGTATATAAAAGGAATTAACAAGCCTGTTTTAGATGGAGAAAAAAAATTTGAAATTCTTTCTGTAAAATCGAACTTTACTACCATTGATGGTTTAATAGTGCAACATTCGGGTTATGCTACGCTCGATGATCCAGGTGGAATAAAGGTGTATGATTCGCACCATGTTAACATTATAAACAATACACTTTCTGATAATTTTTTTGGTGTTTATATTCAATACGGACAACATTGTATAATTAAAAACAACAATATTGAAGCCTTTGGAGTGGAAGAACAGCAAATAGGGAATGGCATTCATTGTTGGAAAAGTGATAGCCTACAAATTATTGGAAATAAAATTACAGGACACCGAGATGGAATATATTTTGAGTTTGTAAAAGGTTCCATTATTTGGCGAAACATTTCCTATAAAAACATTCGTTATGGCTTGCATTTTATGTTCTCGAACGATGATGCATATATTGGCAATATATTTAAAAACAATGGCGCTGGTGTATCGGTAATGTTTACCAAAAACGTAAAAATGTTTAACAATTATTTTATCGATAATTGGGGCGATGCAGCTTATGGATTATTGCTAAAAGAAATATCCGATAGTTATATTTTCAACAACCGTTTTTTATCGAACACTTCAGGAATTTATATGGAAGGTACTAGCCGAATAAAAGTGGAAAATAATAGTTTTAATAACAACGGCTGGGGAATGAAAATACAAGCAAGTTGCATGGAAAATAACATCATCAACAACAATTTTAAAAACAATACTTTCGATGTAAGCACCAATGGTTCTTTGGTATTGAACGTTTTTAACAAAAACTATTGGGACAAATACGAAGGCTACGATTTAAATAAGGACAATATTGGCGATGTAGCCTATCATCCTTTAAGTTTATTTTCTATTATTGTGGAAAATAATGCTTCGGTGATGTTGTTGTATCAAAGTTTTTTTGCCATGCTTTTAGATAAATCGGAAAAGGTAATTCCAAGTTTAACACCCACTAATTTTATAGATGAGCAACCCTTAATGCACCCAATTTTACTATGATAGCTATTCAAAATATTTCGAAAAAATTTGGTAAACTAACAGTTTTAGATGGTTCCTCGGCTCAATTTAATAAAGGTGAATGCATTGCTTTAATTGGCCCGAACGGTTGCGGAAAAACTACTTTAATAAAAAGTATTTTAGGAATGGTAGTTCCCAATACTGGCAATATTTTGTTCAATGATGTTTCCATAAAAAATGAATTTTTATACAGAAACAATATTGGTTACATGCCGCAAATAGGTCGCTATCCCGAAAACATGAACATTGGCCAAGTAATTGATATGATAAAAAATATTAGAAATTATAACAGTCAATTAGATGAAGAATTATTGGATTTATACAAAATAAAAGACCTGCTTAACAAAAAAATGAGAACGCTTTCGGGCGGAACTACTCAAAAAATAAGCGCAACCATTGCATTTTTATTTAACCCCGATGTATTGATTTTAGATGAACCCACAGCAGGTTTAGATCCTTTGGCAGCGGAAATTTTAAAGGAAAAAATTATTAAGGAAAAACAAAAAGGCAAGCTCATTATTATTACATCGCACTTACTCAGTGAGCTAGATGAGTTGGTAACGCAAGTGGTTTTTATGCAAGATGGAAAAATAAAGTTTCATAAAAACACCGAAGAATTAAAAAACGATACGCAAATGCCAACTATTGCCAAGGCAATTACTCATATTTTAAAAGCTACTGCGCATGAATAGATTGATAAAATTTGTAGTACTCGACATGATAAAGAATAGAACCATTTTGGGTTATACTTTGCTTTTAGCAATATTTAGCTGGAGTGTTTTTGGACTAGAAGACAATGCCACCAAAGGCGTTTTAACTTTGCTAAATATTATGCTTTTAATAGTTCCATTGGTAAGTATAATTTTTTCAACTATTTATATTTATAATAGTTCCGAATTTATTGATTTAATGGTAAGTCAGCCGGTAAAAAGAAGTAAAATTTGGACCAGTTTATTTATTGGTTTAAGCATTTCGCAAATATTGGCTTTTGTAGTTGGAGTAGGCATTCCGTTGTTATTATTTGCACCAATAAACATTGCATTGAGCATGATAAGCGTTGGCTGTATAGTTAGTATTATATTTATTGCCATTGCTTTTTTAGCTTGCGCAATTACGCACGATAAATCAAAGGGAATTGGTGTTTCTATTATGCTTTGGTTATACTTTGCTTTGCTGTTTGACGGATTAGTATTGTTCCTGTTGTTTCAATTTGCAGACTATCCAATTGAGCATATTATGATTGGAATAACCATGCTAAGCCCAATTGATATGGCACGAATACTCATATTATTACAGTTAAATGTGTCGGCATTACTTGGACATACGGGAGCTATTTTTACTGATTTTTTCGGTACAATAATTGGAACTTTTATTTCTACCTTTGTACTTTGCCTTTGGGCAATTATTCCATTTTATTTATCTTTACGCATGTTTAACAAAAAAGACTTATAACATATGACGAATATTGAGATTTTAGTCAATCAAATTAAAGAAAAGTACGAAAAACTAGGAGAAAATCCTGAAACATATTTAAAAGGATTGCTGCAAGCAAAACCTATAAACTATTGGGATTACATAGAAGTTGACACCTTATTATCGCTTCAAAAGCCAAGAACAAACTTTAAAGATGAAGAAATTTTCATCATGTACCATCAGGTAACAGAATTGTTTTTAAAACTAATGTTACATGAAATAAAACAAGTAGCAGTTGAAGCAATTTATACGGAAGAGTTTTTGATGAATAAATTTACAAGAATCATTCGTTACACGCAAATGCTAATTAATTCCTTCGATATTATGAAAGACGGAATGAATTACGATGATTACAATGTATTTAGAGCAACTTTAGCGCCAGCAAGTGGTTTTCAAAGTGCGCAATTTAGGTTCATTGAATTGCATTGTACCGGATTAGAAAACTTAATGAATGAAGCAGGTAGAGAACGTATAAGTTTAAATCCAACTACCGAAGAATACTTTGACCATATCTATTGGAAAGATGCTGGATTGAACAGAAAAACCGGCAAAAAAAATCTGACACTTACCTTATTTGAAGAAAAATATTTACATCAATTCATCAGTTTAGCAAACACCATGAAAGGAAAAACTATAGCTGATAGACTGAATGAATTACCTAATAAATCGGAAGCATTATTAAACATGTTAAGAGAGTTTGACCATTTGTATAATGTGGCTTGGCCAATGGTTCATTTAAATACTGCAAAGCATTATTTAGACAGTAAAAACGAGAACCAACAAGCAACGGGAGGTTCTGAATGGAAAAAATACTTAATGCCTAAATTCCAACAGCGTAAGTTTTTTCCTGCTTTTTGGAGCAATGAAGAAAAAGAAAAATGGGGTGAAAGCATTTAAATAATGGAAGACATTGATATTATTAATGACATAAAAACTAAAATTGACATAGAAATTCTAGTCAATGCATTTTATGAAAAAGTAAAAAAAGACAACCAAATCAGTCACTTTTTCAAACATGTAAACTGGAAAACTCATATGCCAATTATGTATGTATTTTGGGAAAACGTACTTTTTTATACAGGAAGTTATGTTGGAAATCCAATGCTTTTACACAAAAAATTGCATGCACATATGCCTTTAAGCAAAAAAGATTTTGACCAATGGATTCATTTATTTCATGAAACAATCAATGAAAATTATGAAGGAAAAATGGCTGAGGCAATGAAAGAAAGAGCCAATAATATATCCATTATAATGCAAACTAAAATATTGGTTTAACAACCTTCAATTACAACATTAAATACAAAACAAAATGGCTGCATTTATAAAATAAATGCAGCCATTTTTATTAGAAACCCTTCAATAAATTAATTAAAACTTGAACATAAAAATTGTGTCTGATAAAAAATCACTAATTACCTGGAAGTAAAACTTCGTCTATAACATGAATAATACCGTTAGAGGCTGGAATAGAAGCTAAAATATGCGCTTTTCCATTAACAACTGGTTTACCATCAACCATTGTAATTTTTATATTCCCACCATTTACTTGACCAAATGTTTGACCATCTTGCAAAGATTCTGGTTTAAGCACACCAACATAAACGTGGTATTGTAAAATATCAGTCAATGCATCTATTTTTTCTGGTTTTAATAAACCTTCAACCGTGCCAGCAGGTAATTTATCGAAAGCTGCATTAGTAGGAGCAAATACAGTAAAAGGTCCTGCATTACTTAAAACATCCACTAATTTAGCGGCAGTAACGGCAGCAACTAAAGTTGTATGATCCTTACTTCCAACTGCTACTTGAACAACGTTTGGATTTGATACATCATCTTTAACACCTGATTGACCAGCACCTGTGGCTTCAGTTTGAGTTGCTTCAGCTTCTTTAGCTGGAGTATTTGCGCTATTACAGCTAGCAGCTAGCATGGCTGCTACTACGATACAATTTTTTATTACTTTTTTCATATTTCTGTATTTTATACAGCATCAAATTGACAACTATTTATATTTATTTATTATGACCCGAATCATAAAAACAAAATGATATTCAGCATTAAGAAATAATATTAAAAAACTAAAAATTAGTTCAAATAATAATTGAATCCAATTGAAACATTCCTCCCAAACTGAGGTACGCCACCCCAATCTAAGTGTTCGCGATAATTTAAATCAAGCAAATTCTCAATACCAATGTTTAATTGAAAAGATGAAGTTTTAATTGCTTTAGCAAAAGCAACTCTAGCATTAAATATTTGCCAAGATGAAGTTTTACTTTCACCAAAATCTATATTTATATTTTTTTGACTAGATGCTAATACATGTTCTATTTGAAACTGAAATGTATTCTTTTGATATCGCAATGTATTGACAAATTTCAAAGGTGGAACTTGCTGCATAAACTGGCCATTACTTAACAATCCATATGTAAATCGAACATTTCCTTTGTATATAATTTTCTTCAAAAGTTTAACAGTTGTAGCAGTTTCAAATCCCATAAGTTGAGCATTACTAATATTGGCATATGTTTTAACTCCTCTACCTCCTATAGTCATTGGGCTATATTTATTAAGAATATAACCATAAATATAATTTTCAATTTGATGAAAAAATAAAGTTGTATTAAAATTCCATTTTTTCTTATCAATGGTATTTGAAAATTCCATTTGTATGGCTTTTTCTGGCGCTAAATTGTAGTTACCTATATAATCAAAACCATCGGCACGATTAAATAAATAAAAACCAATTCTTTCATTGCTAGTTGGCAATCTTTGCCCATAACCAATTGTGAATTTATTGGTAAAAACACCTTTTTTTATTTGAAAAAACAAAGAAGAAGTAGTTAAAAAATTCTGTTTATTTTCATTCGTATTTATTCCAAATCCTTGCCATTGTAAAACACCAAATTCATCCGTTACGTATTGATAGTTATAATCTTCTCGAATATTAAAACCAATACATTTTAGGCTATCAATATTTAACAAATAATTAGCAGCCAAACCAATATTATACAAAAAATTCCCTGGTAAAGTTTGCATAAACATTGGCTTTTCATTGTTTGGATACATAGTCATTTCAGCTTTTGTAAATGCTTGATGTGCATCAATTCTAACATTGAAAAGTTGTTTTTTTAGTTGTATTTTATATTGAGAATAAAATCCATTGGTGTAACTCCAACTTGGCATGTCCATGTGCATAATAGTTTCAAGTCTGTGGGTATCATCCATGGCATGAGTAATGTTGTTATGGTAAAATTTTGTTTCTAAAACTTTATTATAATTACTTGAAACAAATCGATGTGTTACAGAAAAAATATTGGCTTTTGCAAACGCAACATCCATGGGTAAAGCAGGGTAACCAATATTAGATCCATTGTCGTTTATATAGTCGAAAATAATATGATTGGTTTTGTTTAATTGATAAGCAACACTAAAGTTCAAATTCAATTTTTCGTAACCACTATGTAAAATAGTAATGTCTCCTCCTGCTTTGTAATCATTAGCTTTTCTATATGCACCACTCATTCTTAAAGCAAATTTATTAGAGTTGGTATTTAAGCTAAATCCAATGTTTTTTGAAAGATTGGCGAAGCCATATTGCGTATAAAAATTTATTTGTGGATGGTCTTTACAATTAAATGAAGCTTCCTTCAATTGTATGTTCAAACTTCCTCCAATGGTACTTCCCAATAAGCCACCAGCAGTTCCTTGGTTTACTTCTAATTTACTTAAATTACTGGGTTCAACATATGTTGTAACAGGATCCATTTTATCTGTACAAGCACCGTACATTTTCATTCCATTTAAGGTAATGTTTATTTGTCCGGCACTGTAAGTTCTAAGGGTTGGTTCCATTCCAAATGCGCCTCTTCTTATTAAATTTACACCTTCTATTCGTTGTAAAATATCTTCGGTGCTAGCTAATTTGCTGCTTCTGTAAAAGTTAAATGCTTCATTGGTTTTATTGGTTTCGTTTTCGCAAATTACTACTTCTTTCAGCGTTGTAATTTTGTTGGCTGAATCAATAGCATTGAATTGAGAAAAACCTTTAAAATAAAAAAATAGCAGTAAAATAAATACGTTTTTTTTCGACATAATTAAATAAAAACAAAGAACATTTATATCTTAAATGCTCTTTGTTAATAATTGTTTTTAAATTTATAAAGTTATATCAAACGATTGGTTATCACTAATAATAACACCATTCTTTTTGATTATAATTTTTACATTCCATAATCCTGTCATGGTAAAATTAACTAATCCTGTATAATGTCCCAATTCAGTAAAAACTGGATTTACATTATTTGGTGAACCGTGACCCATGCTAGGCATTATTGGAACTATTTCTACATTATAATCATCTACTGCTGTAAAACCCATCAATGAATCTTTTTTATGAATAGAAATCTCGAAATTATTTAAACCAATTTTTGGTAAATTTGGCTGAATTAATGATACAAAAAGATTGGTACTGTCATTTGCAGTAAAACTTTTCATCACTGAAGTGGTTGGATTTATAATAGAAACTTCCAATTCTCCATCACCTTCCATGTCTATTTTATGGTTATGAAAAGCCATGTTTAAAGTCCATTTGCCCGCTGTACTTGGCATTATAAAAACAATGGCCGCTTTCCAAAATTTATCAGCGGGCATGGTGTCTTCTTCTAATTCTATAGGTGCTGCATGTGCTAACATTTCCATATCAACCATTATAGAATTTGCATCAAAATGGCCATTTGTTAATCGTGTATTTGTAACTGAATCATACATGGCTACAAATATTTTATTATATCCTACAAATAGCTCTTTTTCAGCATAAACTTTTGCTTTGGCCGCAGCGCCATAAATATAGGTTTCACCAATTAATTTATAATTACTTGGAATTTCATCTGTTGGAGTTGGTATTATTGATTCATCTTTTTTACATGCTTTTGTAGCAAGTAATATGGTAGCAAATGTAATTGCCAATATTGTTTTAAATTTCATAAAAGGTAATTGTTTTTTTTAAAATAATTGAGGTTACGATTTTGATAAAAATCGTTCAAGTAAAATCAGTAAAATAAATTAATATTTTGGTGGCTGAAATATTCTTGGCTCAAAAGCAGTTAGAAGTTTACTGCTATATTTAATAAAAAAATGAAAAGAAACAAATTGCAAAAATATATTTGAAGTGTGTTTTTCAAAAAATAAAACTTCTTCAATATTGTTCTTGTTAGTATTTGAATTAGTACTTTTGGGAGTATCAGCTTCTTCGGTGTTTTTTAAAGTATTTTTCAAATAACATTTACCCTTACATTTCAGTTCTGGCTTAGCTTTATTTATACAGAATAATTCTATTATTTGCTTTTGATTTATTTTAAACCAAGTAATTACACCTACCCTATTGGTTAATTGCAATAGCATACAAAGTAAAAGCGATATGGATATCATTCTTTTCAAATGATTACAAAGCTAATAAAAACAATAATTAATTTTAATTATGGGTTTCATAATAAATGCTTAATTTTTTTAATTTTCAAATTCACAAAAAACAAAGAGAATGTAGCTAAAAACAAACACAAGGCAATGGCAAATAAAATGGTGTTCACATAAGGAATAACAGTATAACTAAATGAAGCAATTCCTTGAATAGCTAAAACAAATTCATTTAAAAATACGCCAATTGCAAAGCAAAGCAATGCAATAATTCCACTTTTAGCATGAGATAACAAATGTGTGCTGAATAAATAAAGCAATAATAAAATAGAAATAAATGCCAATAAAACTAAATGCAAATAGGCAATTACAATGGGCCTGAATCCAAAAGCTAATGTGCTTACAAAAGGAATGGTGGAGCCTAATTGCAATGTAAATTTTACAAAACCAGCTATGGCCACAAAGTAAATTAAAAACATAATAGTATTTGAGTATTTACTTTGTAAATGAAGGTGGTAAAAAACACTTTTTAACAATAAAATCCAGCCAACAAACTGGGTAAAGGCAGCAGCAACTACAATGATATAAAGCCAAATAGGAAGATGAGCCCAAAGTGTAGATAGAAAATATGCTGGTATACAAGACCAAAACAAAAGTCCAAATATCAATTTATCGTTTTTTATTACCACATTAAATTTATTAGCAAGGCCAGTAAATAAACCCATGCAAGCAAAGAAGAACCAACCATTATATTGAAAATGTAAATAGAAATATACTGAAGCTAAATAAGGTGTTTGATGCAAGTTTTTAGTAACCATCATATATGCCAAAGCAACAGTTCCTAATGCAGAAAAAATGGCGAAAACTAAAGCGCCTTTGAACCATTTTATAGCTTGAAAATATTGTTTAAATTGAGTAGAATGATTAAAAAACAACTGTGTAAAAACTACAATTATAGCTACTGAAACAGCAGAAAATGTAATAGAAAAAAAGCCATATCCTTGAATAAAAAATGAAACCAATATGCCATAAGCACTTATCAAATTTAACCAAAGTAAAATATTGTATTTTTTTAATTGAAATAATTTTAAGAAAGGTGCAATTAAACTAACTATTAACACCAAAAGTGTTTGCGTTACCCAACCTACAAAGGCAAAGTGTGAATGGGCATGTTGCACATTTTTTTGATCGAAATAAGGGAATTCAAAACCAATTTTAAACCTCATAAGTACACCTAAACTGGCAACAATAAAAAGGTTAAACAACGCAATTTTTATCCAAAAACTGGAAGAATATTTAATCATTAAATATACAATTTTCTGTTAATAATTTGAACTTGATTTTTATTCTCCATTTTTTTAAGCGTTCTAATTACAGTTTCTACTCTTAAACCAGTTAAATTAGCTATTTCTTGGCGCGTATGAGAAATCAATAACGGAGAAATATTCGAATCATCTTTCTTTTTTATTGAATGTAAAAATCCTAAAATTTTCAGATCTGGAGTATTATGAATAAGTTCTCGAGCTGTAATTGATTTGTTGTAAATTTTTTGAGCAAAAATTTTCAAAAAATTAAATTGAATTTTAGGATCATCTTCAATCATTTTAAAAAAACTTGCTTTAGAAAGTACCATTATTATAGAATCTTTTTGAACAATGGCTGTAGAAGGATATTTTTCGTTAATAAACAATGGAGGTTCGCCAAATCCATTTCCATCATAAAAAATTCCTTGAATGTATTCACTTCCATCGTTATGCAAATTAATTAATTTGACTTGACCTTCGATGATTTGGTAGTAAAATTGTGCAATATCATCTTCAGAAAAAACAATTTGATTTTTTCTGAATTTTTTTGCAACACCACCCCAAGCAATCAAAATGTTTATATCAATTTGCGTACTATTCATTATTGCAATGATATATATTAAAAATCCTTTACTTAGTTGATTTCTGTTTTTTCAAAATATGATGAAAGTATTATAAAATCTAAAATGAATCAATTTGCGTTAAAAAGGGCTGAGCTAATTTAAATGGAGCCACATTGCAGTATGCAGCTGTTAAAACCTCCATTAATAGGTCTTTTTCTATTAATTTTAAATTTACTAAAGTCCAACCATATTTGCCGGCTCTATTTGGAACTGCATAAATGATGGAAGCATCAATCATACAAAACAATGGCTGTTCTTCTAAACTTAATTTTACACAGCACCTATTTTCTTTTTGATTATGGGTAACAAATATTTTTCCTTTTATTTTATAACATAACATATTTCTATGAGGTGCTTCTGTTGTTTCAGGATATAACAATGGTAATTCTTTGAAACTTTCGTTTGAAACCATGATTATTCTATTACAATTTTATATTTATGGAGTAATCCCGAAATTCCCTCATTTGAAAATTTCGCACCTTTTACTTTATTTAATTCTAAATCTATTCCATAATGATGAGATGTTCTAAAATCTACTTTTTCAATTACACTTTGCTGGAAAACCGACATGGTTAAATCACAGTCCAAAAACTTAGATTCTGATAAATCACATTCCGAAAAATCAACTTCTTTGATGCTGCAATTTTTAAAAACAGTTTTCTTTATTTTTTTCTTAAAAAATGAGGCATAATCTAAGGTACAATTTTCAAAAGTAAATGATAGTAAAAAGTCTTTACAACGAGCAAAATCAAGCCCTAACAGCTTACAGTTTTTAAACTTAGCATCAATAAAAGCAGTATTATTTAATTTACCTAAACTGAAATCACAATTATCGAAAAAGCATTCAACAAAACTGATGCTTGCCAAGTCGCTTTTGGAAAAATTACAGTTTATAAAATGCACGGAATCATATTCATTTTCAGGCATTTTAATCAATGTAAAATCAACTCCATTAATGGTATTTTCTTGCATGGTTTGTAGCATTATTAAAGTGTTAAATATATTAGCTTTTAATTTTTATTGGAATCCATATTTCTTCCTCAGAATTAGGGTCATTGTTTTTGTATTTTGCCCCTAATAATTCAAAATGAGGCCTATTGTCAAGTTTATAATTAGAATTGGGAAGCCAAGTTTGAAAAATATATTGAAATGTTTGAGCTGCATCACTTCCATTGCCTTTATAATCAAAAACTGCATATAATCCACCTTCCAAAACAAACGATTTCATTCCATTTGGAAAACTTTCAAAATCAGCAACTTCAACTACAGCCCACTTTTCAAAATATGCATTGATGTCAAAATTATCAAAACTATATGTTGAGTCATAAACCTGCATTGATATTAAATCAGTAGAAATATTGTTTTGAATTTCTTTGCGTTTTGGCATAAAGCTGCTCCACAAATAAAAAGTTTTATTATTGGCCAAATTCATGTTTAAATGCATGCCTACCAATTTCTTTGTTGTTAATAATTCAATTCTTGGAATCACTTTACTTTAAATTTTATTTCCTTGGCTGTGCTTTTATCCAATTTGCAATATCATCAATTACATATACAGGAACATTACTTCTTATAGCATATTCATCTGGAGTTGATTTCCCCTCACCTTCTAAAAACATATGATTCAGTTTTTGAAACGAAGTAAATTGGTAATTGGGATTGTTATTCAATGTTGTTTTCCATTTTAAATATTCAGAAAATGGTACTTGATAATCGCGTTCGCCCTGTAATACTAAAACAGGTTTTTTATTATTTTTAGCCAATGTTATCATATTTAAATTATTCAAATAATTCCAGTAACTAAAAGGATACATTGCAGGCAAACTATCATTGGGAAAGGTGTTTGGCAAATTTAATATTTTAGCATAATTGGCTTGAATTACCATGTTATCAAATAATGTAGAATCAGCTTTTGTTTTTGCTTGTATAGGCTTTAAATATTCAAACTGATAAAGCATTAAATCTTGAAAACTAGTGTAATTTCCTGCAGCCATAATTGCACCCGCTACTTTTTTATTTTGTTTTAAAAACAAGGGCATTAAACCCGCACCTTGACTATGACCCATTAAGTAAATTCTTTTGGGATCAATTGCATTTTTTTTACTTACTTTATTTACCAATTCTTTTAAATCGGCTAAATATTCTTGCTCAATGGTATAATAATTTCCGTTTTTATGCCGCTCCATTATTTTACCAAAATAAGCCTTTGTTCTTTTATCGAACCTGAGCGTTGCAATTCCATTACTGGCTAATCCCCATGCAAAATCTTTATAAATTCTATTTGGCCCAATGGTCGCATCTTTATCTATTGGACCGCTTCCACCAATAATAATTACACAAGGATATTTTTTTTCTTGAATGGGTACAGTAAGAATTGCTTCGTTTTCAAAACCAACGGGACCAAATTGAATTTTTATTTCATAGAAACCAAAAGTATTAATATATGCGGGAATATTATACATTGGATCAGCTTCAACTATGTATATTCCACTAATTTGCCATTTTAAATTAAAAGATAAACGCAATCCTACCGCACCATTTTTGAATTTCAGTTTGGTTGTTGTAACATGAAATGAGTCTAAATAATTATACCTGGTAGCTCCTATTTCATTTAAATCGCCATTAACAGCCGCTAAACTTTCCCAAATACTTTGAAATCTTTCAGGTGTTATTTTCCTGAGCATAACTTCATCACAAAAAGTATAAGCTTTTTCAAATTGATCTAATTTAAACAAATCAATTATTTCAAGTGCTTTTAGAGCGGCTAATGACTCATTTTTTTGAGCAATTGCATGGGCAAAAAAGAAAGAAAGTATTAGTGCAACAAAATACTTTGTGTAAATTTTCATAAATAATTTTTAAATAAAATATTGGTAAATAACTGCGGCAATTACTAATGACAAAAACAAGAATTCTTTTAAAATTACAAGTTTTTTATTCATAAAATAATTAGCCATTACAATACTTACGGGAACAGATAAATAACAAATAGCAAAAACCACATTATGGTCTTCTATTAATGTTAAAAGTACTGATATTACAATGAACAAAACTAATGTTATTAATATTCTTCGTGTTTTTACTTTGTTCTTAAAATAATTCAGTTGTAGTGAAATTCCCGAAGCAAAAACAATGACAGTGATTAAAAACCATGGAATTATTTTGTTCCAATTAATGCTAATACTATTTAAATAATTTCTATTCAAACTATTATTAATAATTATAATTAAATCGTTCAAATTATCCATCATAAAAAATAAAACTCCAAGTAAATAGATGGGTAATATTAGTCCAAAAATACTTGCTAAAATGAAACGAATATTGAAGTAAGTCATCAGTATTACACTGATTAAAATAAAAGGCAAATAAATTAAGGTATCGTAGTTAAAAAGCACCGCCATACCTAAGTATAAACCACTGTCGAGTACAATGTATAAAGGTTTCTCGGATTCGTATAAGTTACAAAGCCTTTGAAACATAAGTATAATAAATAAGTTAGCAATAAGCTGTGGATTTAAAAACATTTGCTGAGGATAAAAACTATTAAGCAGCACAAAAAGTAAAGCAGGTAAAAAACTATCTTTAATTAATATTGTATGTTTTACTACTAAATGATTAACCATCCAGGCTTGAAGTACAACTAAAAAACTTGCTGAAACAGCACTAAAAAAATAATAATCATCAAAAGTACTAACCCAACTAAATATAAATTGAGCTAAGGGAGCATTAATATTTAAATCAATTGGAATTACGCGGAGAAAAGGCAATAATCGTATTAGAACTGTAAAAACAATTAAAAATACGAATGCGAATATGCTGTTGTTTCTAAATAAATTTAACAATGTTGTGGTGCTTAAAAAGTAATACGCATCAAAGTAAATCGTTTGTCACGAATGGTGCAAGCCAAAAATGAATTTGCCGAAATTTGCTTACAATCGGTAGGAATAATTAAAACGCTTGCATTGATGGCTTTTACCAATATTTTATTATCGCTTTTACCTTTTACGCTAAATTTATTCATCAAAACATCCCCTTCTTGATTTACATCTGCATTATAAATGGTATGAATTGCATCGTTTGTTACAAAACAAGTAATGGATGAGTAATAACCTCCATCACTTACTGATTGCTGTTCTTTATTAATTACATCGCCAATTTCAAGCGAGCCATCTGCTTTGATACTTAACAACAATACATCGTTATAATTATAAACAATTCTGGTATTTGTTTGAGGAAATCCATTTACATAATAAGTATATGATTGCCTTGTTAAATAATATTTTTCGGAAACTAAAAAAACCCCGCCATCACTTCTTGGAATTATTTTACGAATATAAATGTCATTTAAATCCATGGTTTTACTAAACGATATTTTTTCTTTTAATAATTTCAATGAAATTGAATCAATTACATTTACTTGAACAGCAGTAGTTTTCAAATCAATAGTATGATAAAAATAACCACTGTTGTTTATTTCATCTTCTATGGCATAAAAACCAATTATATTCACTTGTTTAGATATATTATTGATTACAAATCCTAGGTCATCTATTTCTATTCCTGGTCTTGAAATGTCGTATTCTAACATATTTTCATTTAATTTATAAAAAGCATATAAAACAAATTTTCTGTTTTCATTTTTCTTTTTCTTTTTTCCCGTTTTAGGAAAGTCAAGTAATGTAAAAAAATTTCCTTCATTGTCTATATCACATTTGGTAAAACCAACGTCATTCAAGGCCTCATTTATTTCAAAAGTTTTGGCATAAATTGGCAATAAATTTTCATCAAAACCATATAAATACAAAGCAGCTTTTTCATTATTATTTTGACTGGCCTTGCCAATAAAACTTAAACTAAAAAATTTTTTATTGATGCTATTATTGATAGTTAAATCAATATTTTCATTTAACAACATCTCATCAACTGAAGCTAAAAGCACCATTCCACCAGTTTGGTTTAAGTTCATATCAAGTTTAGTAACTAAAAAATCAATTTTATTTGTTGCAGTATTTTTAGCCGAAATGAAAACATATATTTGTTGATTGATTAGCAATACTTTTTCAATAAATGCTGGTATAGTTAAAGGTATATCTTTACTTAATTCAATGGTAAGTTTGTTGTTAAATTTCTCGATTAATACATTTTTCTTAAAATTATTATCGCGGCACCTAATGATAAATGTACCCATTTCATTGCTACCAATAATTTGAGTATAACTGTTTTTATTTTTTACTTTTACGGGTTGTCCAAACTCTATTGTTTGAGCATTTACATGCAATGAAAAAATAAAAAAAATAAAAATGCTTAGCAGCTTATGTTTATACATTATTTTGCGACCTTTAAATAGAGTTGCAAATTAACAAAATAGCTCGTTTTAAAAATGATGATTATTTAAATGGCAAAAAAAATATATGATACAGCAAAACCGCAGGAACGTGCAGTTTTGGTGGGAGTTGTTACTCCTGGTATGAAAATTGAAAAATCGCAAGAGTATATTGATGAGTTAGCATTTTTAGCTCAAACGGCAGGAGCAGTGGTTGAAAAACAGTTTTTACAACGCTTACCTCACCCTAGCTCTCGTACTTATGTAGGTGAGGGGAAACTAGCCGAAATATTAGAATATGTTACCGTTAGAGAAATTGATATTGTAATTTTTGACGATGAGCTCAGTCCTTCGCAATTGCGAAATATTCAAAATGAATTGAAGGTAAAAATTTTGGATAGAAGTAATTTAATACTTGATATTTTTGCCAATAGAGCTACCACGGCTCAGGCTAAATATCAGGTAGAATTGGCACAAGCACAATATTTATTACCCCGCTTAACTAGAATGTGGACGCATTTAACCAAACAAAAAGGTGGAATTGGAATGCGTGGACCAGGGGAAACTGAAATAGAAACTGATAGACGCTTACTTCGTGAAGAAATTAGCAAACTGAAAGAACGTTTAAAGCAAATTGACAAACAATCGGCTACACGCAGACAAAACCGCGATGAAAAAAAACGAGTGGCTTTGGTTGGTTACACCAATGTTGGTAAATCAACTATTATGAATTTATTGAGTAAAAGCGAAGTTTTGGTGGAGAATAAATTATTTGCAACCTTAGACAGTACCGTTCGAAAAGTAGTTTTTGAAAATGTTCCTTTTTTATTAAGTGACACCGTTGGGTTTATCAGAAAATTACCGCATCAATTAATCGAAAGTTTTAAATCAACCTTAGATGAAGTGCGTGAAGCAGACTTGTTACTGCATGTTGTTGACATTAGCCACGAAAATTTTGAGGAGCAATTAAATTTGGTAAACAGCACCTTATTAGAAATTGGCGCAAGCAATAAAAAACAATTACTTATTTTTAATAAAATAGATCAATTGAAGGAACCGCTTGAACCAGACGATCCGTTTGGCGAAGAAACAGAACACTTGACTTATATAGAAAAACTTAAAAATACTTGGATGGCCAAAGAAAACGGACAAGTAATTTTTATTTCAGCTACAAAAAAAGTAAATATTGACGAGCTAAGAAGCAAAATTATAGCTGCCATCAAATAAAAATTTAAAGTTTAATTCAATAAAAAAGCCCAAATTAATTTGGGCTTTTTGTATTATTTTGATTAATTATTAGCTATCAATTGAAAACTATCAACTGAAAACTAATTAATCTCTTCTTGGTCTTCTTGGTCTATCAGAACTTGGCCTGTCAGAACTTGGTCTGTCAAAGTTAGGTCTGTCACCGCTTGGTCTATCAGAACCGCCTCTGCTACTTCCACCGCTATACGATCTGTTTCTACCTCCATCTCTGGTTCCGTATCCACTTTTTTCGCTAAAGCTGCTTCTGTCGCTTGAGCTATTTCTGTCGCCACCAGCATCTCTTCCATAGCTACTTCTTTCGGTTCTTTCGCCACCGCTTCTTCTTTCTCTATCTCCTCCTCCACTTCTTCTATCACCACCACCATAACTTGAACCACCTTCGCTTCTGCGGCTGCTATATCCGCCACCGCTTCTACCGCCTCTATCTCCACCACGGTCTCCGCGGCTATCACCACCACGAGAGTTTCTACCTTCTCTTGAACCACCTGGTTTTTCGCCACTTAATTCAGCTCTAACTGGTCTGTCTTCGTAGGTTTTTCCGTTCAATGAAGTAATTACTTTTTCGGCAAATTCTTCTTTCACATCTACAAAACTAAATACTCCACTTACGTCAACGTGAATATCAGTATAATCTAAGCCACTTTCTTGCGCAACCCAATCTTTAAAACTACGAATGGTTAATCCGTCTTTTTTACCAATGCTAACAAAAATTCTTTGACCTCTTACATTGCCTCCGCGTTCGCTACGTTCACCACGTTCACTATCGCGTGAAGTTCTTTCGCCACTGGTATTTAAGTCAGGTGCATTTAAGTATTCAGCACTGAATCTACGTAATTCTAACGATAAAAATTTCTGAACTAATTCTTCCGATGGCATTTCTAATAAAGGCTTTAAACCTTCCATTACTTTTTCATCAAAAATGCTAGTTTCTATTTCAGTATTTACAATCGTATCAATGAAAGCTACTAATTTTTTATCTCTTACTTCTTCAGCACTAGGAATTAATATTTTTTCAAATTTCACTTTACTTAAGCGTTCAATATCTCTTAAACGTCCGTTTTCACGCATGTTTAATAAGGTAAATGAAACACCTAATTTTCCTGCACGAGCTGTTCTTCCACTTCTGTGAGTGTAGTTTTCAATATCATCTGGTAAATGAAAATGGATAACGTGAGTAATTCCAGTTACATCAATTCCACGAGCTGCTACGTCAGTTGCTAATAATATTTTAATAGCATGATGACGGAAGCGGTTCATTACTTTTTCGCGTTGTCCTTGGCTTAAATCGCCATGTAAACAATCTGCATTGTAACCATCTTTAATTAATTTATCGCTTATATCTTGTGTTTCATGTTTAGTAGTACAGAAGATAATTGCATAAATGTTGTCGCTATTAAAATCCAAATAACGTTTTAACGCTGGATATTTATCGCGGGCATGAACTGCAGCATACTGATGCGTAATGTTTTCATTACCAGTATTTTTTTGGCCAACAGTAATTTCATGTGGATCGTTCATGTATTTGTTTGCAATGTTTCTGATGCCTTTAGGCATGGTAGCACTGAATAAACACACTCTTTTTTCTTTAGGAGTTTCTGCTAAAATGTATTCTACATCTTCTTCAAAACCCATGTTAAGCATTTCATCTGCTTCATCTAAAACTACATACTTAACGGTTGAAATGTTAAGCGCTCTGCGGTTCATTAAATCCATTAAACGACCAGGAGTTGCAACAATGATGTTTGCCCCTCTTTTTATGTCGCTAATTTGACGTTCAATGCTTGCTCCACCATAAACAGCCACGATGTTAATGCCTGATTTGTTTTTGCTGTAATTTCCAAGATCTCTGCTAATTTGCATACAAAGCTCACGTGTAGGACAAATAACTAATGCTTGTACTGACCTGTTGGTAGTATCTATTAGTTGAATAATTGGCAGGCCAAATGCTGCTGTTTTACCGGTTCCTGTGTGGGCTAATCCCAAAATATCTTGCCCTGTTTCTAAAAACACAGGAATAGACTGTTCCTGTATCGGGGTGGGGTTCTCAAAACCCAATTCTTGAATCGCATTCAAGATAGACGTCTCTACGCCCAGTTCACTAAAATTTTTCAAAGTACTTTATTAAAAATAAGCTGCAAATATATGTAAATAATTGACAAATTGGTTTTTAGTGAGATAAATAAGTTTTGGTGTATCATTATTCTTCACCCTTAAGTACGAAAAGTGCTAATAAAAAAATTTAAAGCGAATAATGTTGATACAATTGTTGGCTAAAAAAAATTCTTTTTCGTGGTTTTAACTTTGTCAAAGTCTTGAACTTTGACAAAACCTTTCCCGCACATCCGGCTGGTTCGGATTTGCAATCCGCTTTCTAACTTGCCAATTATGATGCAAATGAATAAAAATAGTTGTTTTTCGCATTACAAATGCTAATAATATGAAGTGCGGTTTGCAAAAAAACACCAACTCTTCTTTCGAATTTCGATATTAATTATTCGAATTTCCTAGTTGCCCCAGCTTCTTAATGAGCGAATCAGAATCAAAAAATCTTTTTCTACTGAGTAATCTTTGGCGTATAAAAAGTTTAATTTTTGAATGGTAATGGCATTATAACTTTTACCAGTTAGGTTATCTATTGGGTTTAAAACTCCTTGTCTTAAGCTAGGAAGTAGTTTAATATTATCGGCTTTTGCATAACCAACCCAAGTTTTTTCACCTACTAATACCTGTGCCCAATTTTTAATAAACTGTGTTTTATTTTTTATAATTAATCCAATAATTGGTATAAAAGGAAGCACAAAAATGGAGAATAAAATATCGAACATACGTTTCTTTTGTTGCTCCCAAGCCTTACTTAGCGATAAGTTTAATTCAATGGTGTAAAAATCGCCAGGGGTATTTTTGTTATTACTTCCAATGATAAAAAGACTTTCTTCTGGAACTATTTTAAACAACAATTCTTGTTGTTTCATTCGTCCCATCCATTCTATGATTTGCGAAGCAGCCAAATCCTTGGAACAAAAAATGATTTCTTCAATTTTTAAAACATCTACAATTTCACTCAACTGAGAAACATTTCCTAAATATTGATCATCGTTTACGCTTTTATCGTCAATGGAAATAAAGCCAAAATAATCGGTTTTGGCTTTCGATTTTACCAATAAATCTTGAACTCGGCTAACTTCATTATAGTTTCCAACTATTGCGGTACGCAGCCTGTTACTAAAACTAAAGCTTAATTTTCCGTTTTTTAACCAAAACAGCATGAACCTGTCGAAGTAAGTCATAGCAATGGTACTGACAGTTCCAAGAACAATAATGGCTCTACTGAATCGGTATGAATCGTCAAGGAAAGCGTAAAAAACAGCAATGGCAAGCGAACCAGCAAGTACTCCTTTGCTTACACTTAAAAATGTTTTTCGTTTATTATATGCTCCTGCCAAATACAAACCTAGCATCCATAAACCAGCGTAAATACTGCTGTTCAGCAAAACTAAATTTAGGCTGTAAGCTGTGTAAGTTTCAAATTTATAGAACGAATATGCTTTACTAATTACAAACATGCTGAGCATAATTAGCAGTAAATCGATGAAGGGTAAATACAATTTTTTAACAAATCGAATAATTATAGAAGCAGCTGCTCTTAAATAAATAGCAAAGTTGATTAATATTCCAAAAGTTTGCGCATGTTTTTGCGAATAATGCTTTTGTGCAAAAATGATCATGGCACGGTAAAAGGTAAAAACAAAGTTTACACTTGTTTTCTTGGTACTTTCACCTTTGTAATGAATAATGGTAGTTTCGGGGAAATAGTAATTAAAAAATCCTGCTTTGGTAACTCGGTAACTTAAATCGATGTCTTCACCATACATAAAATAATCTTCATCAAGCAAGCCAATTTTATCTAAAACAGTTTTGCGAAGCATCATAAAAGCACCTGCTAATACATCAACTTGGTGAGTTTTATTTTTGTCTAAAAAGCCTAAATGGTATTTTCCAAATCTTTTTGATTTTGGGAATAATGCTGCAAATCCAAATATTTTATAAAACGCTACAGTTGGAGTTGGCAATCCGCGTTTACTTTCAGGTAAAAATTTACCCGATCCATCAATCATTTTAACACCCACACAACCAGCATCTGGGGTTTGTTCCATAAAAGCAATTGTTTTACTAAAACAAGTTTCTTCAACTACGGTATCAGGATTTAAAAGTAAAACAAATTCGCCTTTAGCTATTCTAATAGCTTGGTTATTGGCTTTACTAAAACCTACATTTTCTTTGTTTTCAATTAATATAACTTGATTAGCAAACTTGTGTTTTACCATTTCGCAACTTCCATCAACCGAATGGTTGTCAACTACAATAATTTCTGCATCAATGCCGTTACAAGCTTTCTTTACGGAGTAAAGTGCTTGTTCAAGAAAATATTTTACGTTATAGTTAACTATTACTACTGAAAGTTTCAAATGCTTAAAAGTCTTTATGAATTAAGTGTACAAATATATGCTTTGTAAAATTTTATTTTTATTTTTTTTGATAAATACTTAAATATAACAAAATAAAACAAACGAACGATTTAAATTTAGTTTTGGTATAAATATTTTTCAAACAGAATGTAGTTTACTGTAAACCATAAATATACTAATTTATAATACAGGTTAAAGTAAAAAAATGAATCATAAAATTGAGATATAATTTAAAAATGTTTTATTTGAGGCCAAGAATTTATGAAAGTATTTAATAAAATTGTTTTATTTTTTAATTGGGTAATCATATTCCTATTAGTTGGTGCCTATTTAGCGGCATATATTAGCCCTGTTCAAGCTTGGTATTTTGCTTTTTTAGGTTTAGCATTTCCCATCATTTTAATATTAAATGCTTGCTTTGTTGTTTATTGGTTATTTAATTTAAATTGGAATATTTTATATTCATTGGTAAGCATCGTAATTGGGTTTTATACTGTTCAAAAATTCATTCAATTTGGAACAATAAAAAAAGAAAATGAAGCAAACAGTTTAAACATTGTAGATTTTAACACTAAATCGTTTGGCGCATTTGAAGGGGTAAAATACGATAAAGAATTATTTTTTGAAACATTGACATTACTCAAACCAGATATTATGTGCTTCCAAGAATTTGTATCAATGAATACACCCATTGAGAAACCAATGTTTGAAAAATTAATTGCTGATTACAAACAATTTTATAAATTTAATTTACAAGAAACAAAAAATGCTGTAACGGGTTATAGTGTAAGTATTTTAAGCCGATATCCTATTGTAAATTCAGGGTTTGTAGAACGTTTAAATGACAATGGAAATTGCACCATATTTTCTGATATTTTGTTTAAAAACGATACCATAAGAATAATTTCAACGCATTTAAAATCAATTGCATTTGATAAAAATGACTATAAAACTGTAGCTGAAATAAATGAAACCAATAAAAATTCAAATGTGAATTATCTTGATATAAAAAATATAGCAAGTAAATTAAAACGTGCTTTTATTAATAGGTCGAAACAAGCAGAAGCAATTCGTAAATTTATTGATGAAAGTAAACATAAAATAATAATAACAGGCGATTTTAATGATTCACCAGCAAGCTATGCTTACAATATAATTAAGGGTGATATGAAAGATGCTTTTACAGAAAGTGGTGCTGGATTTAGCTCTACTTATATTGGTAAAATGCCTAATTTTAGAATAGATTATATTTTGGCAGACAAAGATTTTGAAATTTATAATTATAAGCCACATATTATGAATTTTAGCGACCATAAAATGATCAGTGCAACTGTAAAAATCAATTAAATATTGTTAATAATTTAGTATTATTGCAATATGGCATTTGAAGTTACCATATTAGGAAATAGCAGTGCCTCGCCTGCTCCAAACCGTCATCCTAGCGGTCAATATATCAATATTTTGGATCACCATATTTTAGTTGATTGTGGTGAGGGAACGCAAATGCAATTGCAACGCTACAAGATAAAAAAATCGAGAATCAATCAAATATTTATTAGCCATGTTCATGGCGACCACATACTTGGATTACCAGGACTACTGCTTAGTATGAACTTAATGAGTAGGGAAAATCCCATTCATATTTATGGACCAAAAGAGCTTTTTGAAATATTAAATGTGTTTTTTAAACACAGTGAATCACGTTTTAGTTTTGAATTGAATTACCATACCATTGACCCTAATAAAACAGAAATTTTATTTGAAAATATCTATTATAAAGTAATTTCATTTCCTTTATTTCATCGAGTTCCAACTGCTGGATTTTTATTTCAAGAACGCAGTAAATTAAGAAAATTAAATATTGAAGTTTGCGAAAAACATAAAATTCCTTTTACTCATTTTAACGATTTAAAAAGAGGGAAAGATTATATGAGTCCTGATGGAAAAGTACATATTGAAAATGATTTACTCACTTTTGAACCAGGAAAACCAATTACTTATGCCTATTGTAGCGATACCATTTTTGATGAAAGAGTGATAAAATCAGTTGAAAATGCTGATATATTATACCATGAATCTACATTTTTGCATGATAAATTGCAACGTGCCATTGACACCATGCATACTACTTCAAAACAAGCAGGTATAGTGGCAAACAGAGCCCATGTAGAAAAATTAATCATTGGTCATTTTAGTGCTCGTTATGACGATTTGCAACCATTACTCTTAGAAGCTAGAACTGAATTTATTAATACTGAAATAGCTGATGAAGGAAGAACTTTTATAATGGAATAATTAACAGAAATTTGCTGATTAAAGACATTCATATTGTTTTTTTTAAACCCTATTTATTTTGAATGGTTTTATAGAATTTACAATGCAATAAAAAACTTATATTTGCCATCTTAAAATTATACATGCAAACATTTACACCCACCAATTGGCAGCAATACGAACTTTTAGACTGTGGCGATTTTGAAAAGTTAGAAAAATTTGGTTCATTAGTACTTCGCAGACCAGAACCTCAAGCTTTGTGGAGTAAAAAATGGAGCGAACAAGAGTGGCAAAAATTAACCGACATTACATTTAAATCGAGGACTAGCCATAGTGGCGAATGGATAAAAAAGAATAAAACTGCTGGTGAACGATGGAAGTTAAATTACAAACACAACGAATTAAGTTTAAACTTCAACCTAGCGCTTACTTCTTTCAAACATGTAGGGATTTTTCCTGAACAAGCCGCTAACTGGGATTATATTTTTGAAAACTTAAAAAAAGTAAAAGGTGAGCAACCAAGGTTTTTAAATTTGTTTGCATATACCGGAGGCGCAAGCATTGCGGCAAAAGCTGCCGGAGCTGATGTAACTCATGTTGATAGTGTAAAACAAGTAATTACTTGGAGCAAAGAAAATATGGAATCTTCGGGCTTATCAGATATTCGTTGGATTGTTGAAGATGCCATGAAATTTGTGAAAAGAGAAGTTAAACGTGGCAAAACTTATCATGGAATAATTTTGGATCCACCAGCATACGGAATTGGTGCCAATGGTGAACGCTGGCAATTAGAGCAAAGTATCAATGAATTATTACAGGACGTGGCTAAAATTTTGGAACCCAATAATCATTTTCTCATATTGAATGTTTATTCTTTGGGCTTAAGTGCTTTAGTGGTTCAAAATTTAATAGAAAGTAATTTTAAACAAAACAAAAATTTAGATTTTGGTGAACTTTACCTTCAAGGAAAATCAGGCATTCAATTGCCTTTAGGAATAGTTGGAAGATATAGTTTGTTATAAAATTTAAAGCCTACCAAATTAAAAATCTGAAGTTAATAGCTCTGGATTTTTTTGTTTCATTTGATATAGTTTCTAAAAGTGCTTTTTTGAAAGTTTTTATATAATCATTTTAATACAATCTTTTGATGCTTTTAAAATATTTTATGAATCATATTTTGTATAAATTTCATAGGTTTTTATATCATTTAAATCAATTATATTACATTTTAGTTTTAATAAAATACAAAATTTATTTTTTATAGCTAAATAATATCAATTTTAATTAATATTTTTATAGTCTATTTATCTAAATTACAGTTTTTTACAAAATATAAACAAATCTTTCGGAAACTTTAAACATAAAAATAGTTTCCAATGTGCAAAAAGTTTACCATCTTTGTGCCCGAAAAAAATAAAAGTGGAGCCCAAACAAAAAATATTAGCAGAAGCAGAAGCACTTTTTATGAAATATGGTTTTAAGAGTATTACTATGGATGACATAGCAAGAGAGCTCAGTATTTCAAAAAAAACATTGTATCATTATTTTGAGGATAAGAATGATTTAGTGAATCATGCAATTGAAAACCATATTTTATGTGATAAAGAAATTTGCTGTAAAATTTTAAATGAACATTTTGATCCTATCGAATTTTTATTTGAAATGAGTAAATCAATTACTGAAAACCACAGAAAAGTGAATGTTGCAGTATTATTCGATTTGAAAAAATATTTTAAACCAGCATGGGATAAATTAGAAAATTTTAAATCAGTTTTTATTAATGAACAAATGCTTGCCAATATAACCAAAGGCAAAGAACTTGGCCTATACAGAGAAGATATAAATACAGAATTAGCAGCAAAGTTATATGCTCACAGTGTAGAATTTATGATGAGACCTGATCTTTATCAAAACATTTCAACCGATTTTCACTTCATACATCAAGAAATAATCAAATATCATTTAAGAGCTATTTGTACTGATAAAGGCTTAAAAAAACTAAATAAAATATTAGATAACCAAAACACAAAATAAAAACTATATGATTACTAGAATTACCACATTAATTGTGGCTACATTTTTCAGCTTAAGTTTGCTAATTGCACAGCAAAACGTTGAAGTTAAAAAAATGTCATTAACAGAAGCAATTACTTTTGCGAAACAAAATAATGCGAATTTAAAGAATGCTAGATTAGATGAAACATTATCAAAAAAATCAGTAAACGAATTATTGGCAAATGGATTGCCACAGGCAAATGCCGAATTGTCTTACAATCATAATATTGATATTCCTGTTACACCATTTCCCGACTTTATTACTCCATCAATCATTGGTGCTAACAAAGCATATTTTGGATTAGTTCCTACTAAGGAATATATTCCAGGAGCACCTATTCCAGTTGCATTTGGACAAAAAAATTCAGCAAATACAAGCTTAACAATAGGCCAACTTTTATTTGATGGAACATTTTTTTTAGGAGTAAAAGCCGCAAAAGAATATGTAAAACTTTCAACTTTAACAACTCGCAAATCAGAAATTGATGTAGAAACAGATGTAACAAAAGCCTATTATTTTGTTTTAATTAATGAAGAAAGAATGACTCAAATTAACAAAAGCATTAGTTTAATTGAGAAAAGTTTATCGGATTTACGTGAAACTTATAAGGCAGGTTTAGTTGAAAAAATAGATTTAGAAAGATTAGAATTAAGTTATTCAAATGCAATTATACTGCGTGATCAGTTAAAAGATGGTATAAGTATTTCTTATCAAATATTAAAAATGAATATGGGAGCTAAGATGAATGATAGCATCCAATTACTAGAAAAACTAAATGAATTATCAAACCAACTTTCTGCAGATTTTGATTTAAATGGTGGTGATTACAGCAAGCGAATAGAATACCAAATGACAGAACAAGGTTTACGTTTAAACAAACTAGATAGAAAAAGATATTTAACAGCATACATGCCTACTATTACTGCATTTGCATCGCTTGGAAGAAATACTTTTGCAACAAATTTTAGTGATTTAGGCACAAATTGGTATCCTTCAACTATCGTTGGAGGGAAAATAAGTTTACCTGTTTTTGATGGATTTAGAAAACATGCACAAACACAAAAAGCTAGTATTAACATAGAAAAAACTGAAAATATTAAAAAGTATTTAGAAACTGCAATTGAATTGGAAAGATTCAATGCTAAAACAACATATTTAAGAACAAAAAACCAAGTAGTTGTTCAAAAGAAAAACATAGAATTAGCAGAACAAATTTATACTAGAGCTCAAATAAAACTAAAAGAAGGAGTTGGATCAAGCACAGAATTATTACTTGCTGAATCTGATTTAAAAAATGCACAAACTAATTATTTGAGTACTTTGTACGATTTGATGGTTGCGCAATTAAATGTTAAAAAATCAATAGGATACTAAAATATAAATTTATAAAAACATGAACAAAGGAAAAATAATTATTGCAATTTTATCAATTATAACCATCATTTTAACATCGTGTGGCGATAAAACAGTAGAAGCAAAAAAAGCTTCACTTGAAAAACTAAAGTCGGAACAAGCAGCATTAACAACAAAAATTAAAGCATTGGAAGACGAAATTAAATCTAGTGGCGCTACACTTGATTCACGTGAAAAAATAGTTAATGTGGCGGTAAGCAATGTAGAAACTTCAAAATACAATCATTATATAACTGTTCAAGGCAGAGTAGATGGTGACGAAAATGCAACGATAAGTGCTAAAGTTCCAGGATTGGTTTTAAATGTTTTAGTAAAACCAGGTTCGGTAGTAAAAGCAGGTCAAGTATTAGCGGAATTTGATGGCAATGCAATTAGAAAACAAATTCAACCTTTAGAAACAAACTTGTTATTTTTAACAGATTTATATAACAAACAAAAAGCACTGTGGGATAAACAAATTGGTTCAGAAATTCAATACAAACAAGCTAAAACCAATAAAGAAGCTTTAGAACAAAATATAGCTGCCATGCGTGAACAATTAAGTATGTATAAAATTACAGCTACCGTTAATGGAACTATAGACGTAGTAAATTTAAAAATTGGTCAAATGGCAATGCCAGGAATGCCATATTTTACAATTGTGAACTTTAATAAACTAAAAGTAAAAGCTGATGTAGCTGAAACTTTTGCTAATAAAATTAATGAAGGAAATGTTGCTCAAGTAGAATTTCCAGATATTAATAAAACAATTACTTCAAAAATTACTTATAGCGGAAAAGGCATCAGTGCTTTAAACAGAACTTTTGGTGTAGAAGTAGCATTACCAAACGACAACACTTACTTACCAAATATGATTGCAGTATTAAAAATAATTGATTATTCAAAAGATAACGCCATTGTAATTCCTGTAAATTGTATTCAAAACAGCCAAGAAGGAACAAACGTATATTTAGCCGTTACAGAAAATGGTAAAACAATTGCTAAAAAACGATTAGTAAAAGTTGGTTCTACTTATAATGATAAAGCTGAAATATTAAGTGGATTAGGAATTGACGAAAAATTAATTACCGTTGGTTATAACGACTTAAACGATGGTGAATTAATTAAATTTTAGAAGGCCACTGGCTATTGGCTCTTAGCCACTAGCTACTATTTACTTAAAAGTTAAATTACAAAAAATACAGCCAAAGGCCGTTTAGTTAGTGGAAGCCAAAGGCAAAAAGCAAAAAAATATGCTAGATAAAATAAAAGAATTTAAACCCTCGAGTTGGGCAATAAATAACAAAACAAGTATTTATATCATGACCATTATCATTACGCTTGCGGGTATAATGAGTTATAATGGATTACCAAAAGAGCAATTTCCTGAAGTGGTTTTTCCTCAAATAATTATTAGTACAGTTCAAGCGGGAACTTCTCCAAAAGACATGGAGAATATAGTTACCAAGCATATTGAAAAAAGTGTAAAATCAATTTCAGGTGTAAAAAAAGTAACCAGTAGTTCTTTACAAAATGTAAGTTTAGTAACCGTTGAATTTAATACAGATGTTCAAATTCCTATTGCAAAGCAACGTGTAAAAGACCAAGTTGATAAAATACGAAAAGAACTTCCCCAGGTTTTAACAAGTGAGCCTACAGTTGTTGAGATAGATGTATCGCAAATGCCCATTATGTTTGTACATTTATCGGGCGATTATCCTTTAGATAAATTGAAGGAATATGCTGAAGATTTACAAGATAAAATTGAAAGTTTAAAAGAAATTACCCGTGCCGATATTGTTGGAGCGTTAGACAGAGAGGTTCAAGTAAACCTTGATATGTACAAAATGCAAATAGCTGACGTGGCTATGTATGATGTAATGCAAGCAATTGGTAATGAAAATGTAACTATAAGCGGTGGTTCGGTTAAAATGGACGGTTTATTACGTGAAATAAATGTTGTTGGCCAATACGTAGATGCAAGAAAAATAGGTGATTTGGCTATTCGTTCTGCCAGTGGAGCCATTGTTTATTTGCGCGATATAGCTGAAGTAAAAGATGGATTTAAGGAGCAGGAAAGTTTTGCTCGTTTGGAACATAAAAATGTAATTACATTAAACATTGTAAAAAAGAGTGGTCAAAACTTAATTGATGCAAGTGATAAAATAAGAAAGATCAATGAAGAAATGAAAAAAGCTCATTTCCCAGAAGGACTTAAAATTACAATTACTGGCGATCAATCTGACAAAACTCGTACTACATTACACGACTTAATAAACACCATTGTCATTGGGTTTATATTGGTAACAATCATCCTGATGTTTTTTATGGGAGCTACCAATGCACTTTTTGTTGCTATGTCAGTTCCTTTGTCAATGGCCATTGCATTTTTGTTTTTACCAACCATTGGTTTTACCTTAAACATGATTGTATTATTTGCATTTTTACTCGCCTTAGGAATAGTGGTAGATGATGCAATTGTGGTGGTAGAAAATACCCATCGAATATTTGAAAATGGAAAAGTACCCATTAAAAAGGCCGCCAAACTAGCGGCAGGCGAAGTATTTGTTCCTGTATTATCAGGCACATTAACTACCTTAGCTCCTTTTATTCCTTTGGCTTTTTGGCAAGGAACAATTGGTAAATTTATGTTTTTTTTACCAGTAACTTTAATCATTACATTATTGGCATCGTTAGTAGTGGCATACATTATTAATCCTGTATTTGCAGTTGGCTTTATGAAAACTCATGAAGAAGAAGAAGCGCAACGTAAAAACAAAAAAGGATTTATGATTACATCCATTGTTTTTGGTGTAATGGCTTTACTAGTTTATTTAACTGGTAACTTTGGTTTTGGAAATTTTGTTGTAGTATTATATGGCTTGTATTGCTTAAACAGATTTATAATGTATAAGTACATTGAAAAATTCCAAAACAAAACTTGGCCAAGTGTACAAGAAGGTTACAGAAAATTAATTACGTGGTGTTTAAAAGGTCGAAGACCTATCATTTTATTAACTGGAACAATTGGATTATTATTCTTTAGTATATTTTTAGTAAAAGTAAGGTCTCCAAAAGTTGTATTCTTCCCTCAAGCATCTCCAAATTTTGTTTATACATATATTGAAATGCCAGTTGGAACTGACCAAGTTGTAACCGATTCAATTACCAAATTAGTAGAAGAAAGAATTTACAAAGAAATAGGAGACAGTAATAAAATAATTGAATCTGTTATATCTAATGTGGCCATTGGCGCTGGTGATCCTACACAATTTGAAGCAGGTGCAAAATCTAATTTAGGAAAAGTAACAGTTGCGTTTGTTGAATTTGGCAAACGTAATGGAGAGGAAACCTTACCATACCTTGACAGAATTAGAAAAGTAGTAAAAGATATACCCGGTGTATTAATTACTGTAGAACAAGAAAAAGGTGGACCTCCAACTGGAAAACCTGTTAACATTGAAATTATAGGGGAAGAATTTGATGAATTAACATCAGTTTCTAAAGGCTTGAAACATTATTTAGATTCGTTGCAAATTCCTGGCGTGGAAGAGTTAAAATCTGATTTGGTAACTAACAAACCTGAAATTTTAATAGAAGTAGACAGGGAGCGTGCAAATAGAGAAGGAATTTCTTCAGCTCAAATTGGACAGGCTTTACGTGGTGCAATATTTGGTTTAGAGGTTTCTAAATTTAAAGATGCTAAAGATGATTATCCTATTCAAGTGCGTTACAAATTTGACCAAAGAAATAATATAGATGCTTTAATGAATTTAAAAATCACTTATCGTGATATGAATATGGGTGGTATGTTACGTTCAGTTCCATTATCATCGGTAGCTAAGTTAAAATACAGCCAAACTTATGGAGGTATCAAACGTAAAAACCAAAAACGCATTGTATCACTTGGTTCTAACGTGCTCTCTGGATATAATGCCAATGAAGTTGTGGAACAGGTAAAAAAAGCGGTTGCTAAATATGAATTACCAAATACTGTAACTACCGACATGACAGGTGAACAAGAACAACAAAAAGAAACGGGTGCTTTCCTTGGAAAGGCCATGTTAATTGCTTTAGGTTTAATCTTTTTGATTTTGGTAACTCAGTTTAACTCTATATCAAAACCAGTTATTATATTAAGTGAAATAGTACTAAGTATCATTGGCGTGTTATTAGGATTTTCTATATTTAAAATGGATATATCAATACTAATGACAGGAGTTGGAGTGGTAGCGCTGGCGGGAATTGTGGTAAGAAATGGAATTCTGTTAGTAGAATTTACCGACTTACTTTTAGAAGAAGGAATGGAATTGAAAGAAGCAATTATAGAAGCTGGCAAAACACGTATGACACCAGTTATATTAACTGCTACTGCTACAATGTTAGGTTTAATTCCTTTAGCCATTGGCTTAAATGTTGATTTTGTAACTTTATTCTCTGAAGGGAATCCACATATTTACTTTGGTGGCGATAGTGTAGCTTTCTGGGGTCCTTTATCATGGACGATGATTTTTGGTTTATTATTTGCCACACTATTGACTTTAATTTTGGTTCCTGTAATGTTATTGCTCTCAGAATCAATTAAAATAAAATATTTTCCAAAAAGGGCAAACAAAAGCACCAATACATCGTTATAGATTGTATTACACTTTGGGGTAAAGGTGTATATTTGTTTCATATACTAAACGAGGTCTCCGAAAGGGGGTCTCGTTTTTTATTTTCAAAAAACTATATTCGTGCAATGGCAACCTGCGGTTATGTATGTCCGAAATGTGAAGGAAAAGGATTTTTAGAAAATTTTTCTACCTGTGATTGGTGCAGTACCACGCCAATAATTAAAGATAATATGATAACAATATACCACAATAATCGATGCGGTAAAAGCCGTGATGCTTTGGCTATTTTAACCGAAAAAAATGTTGAATTCAAAGTGGTAGATTACCTTAAAAACCCACCAACAACTAAAGAATTAGAATCCATTTTAAGAAAACTAAATATGGCTCCTATCGACTTAATAAGAAAAGGTGAAGCCATTTATAAAGAAAACTATAAAGACAAAACATTTACCAATGCTGAATGGATTCAAATAATTGTAAACAATCCAATTTTGATAGAAAGGCCCATTATAATAAACAGCGATAAAGCAGTTATTGGCCGTCCAACTGAAAATGTTTTAGCGATTTTATAAAAAATTTACAAGTCCATTGCGTTAGCAATTAACTCAGCTACGTCAAGGACTTGAACTTCTTCTTCTTTGTTATTGTGCTTGATGCCATCGCGGAGCATGGTCATGCAAAACGGACAAGCAGCAGCAACAATATTAGCTTTGGTTTCAAGCATGTCATCGGCACGTTCTACATTCACTTCTTTGTTTCCTGTTTCGGCATCTTTAAACATTTGCGCTCCACCAGCACCGCAGCATAATCCATTTGCCTTAGCACGTTTCATTTCTACTAACTCCACATCCAAACGTTCTATAATTTGGCGAGGTGCTTCATATATATTATTGGCACGGCCAAGGTAACAACTATCGTGATATGTAATACGCTTGCCTTTAAATGCTCCTCCTGTGATGCTTAATTTACCTGCTTCTAATAGTTCATTTATTAACTCAGTATGATGCACTACATTGTACATTCCACCTAATTGAGGGTATTCGTTTTTTAAAGTATTAAAGCAATGCGGACAAGCAGTAACAATTTTTTTTACACCATAAGCGTTCATGGTAGAAATATTTTGCATGGCTAACATTTGAAATAAAAACTCGTTTCCCGCACGTTTAGCAGGATCGCCAGTACAAGCTTCTTCGGTTCCTAAAATGGCAAAACTAATATTTGCATGGTGTAATATTTTAGCAACGGCTTTGGTTATTTTTTGAGCGCGCTCATCAAAACTTCCTGCACAACCAACCCAAAAAAGCACTTCCACTTCTTGTCCTAAGGCACTTACTTCTGCTAATGTTCTTACTTTAAAATCCATTTTATATTGTGTTTTTTAGAATCTTTTGCTAATAAAATCGCAAATTAGAATAAATTAGGAATATCAAACCAAATTGAATAAAAAAATTATTGTTTTACCCATTTTTTAACGGTCATTCCGCTTTCTGTTTGAATATTTACAAAATAAATTCCAGCATTCATTTTACCAGTTTGAAGCACAATGTTTTTATTAGCTCCTACTTTCGATTTTAAATTATTATCTAATATAACGATGCTTCCTTTTAGATCATAAATAGTTACCTGATATATTTCTTCATTGAGCGAAGTGATATAAAGCAAATTTTGATTACTTGGATTTGGGAATAATTGTATTTCATTGTTTAAATTTATTTTGTTTACAGCAGTTTTTTCAATTGTAAATTGATAACATAGTGAATCATTATTTTTATTATTATCTGCAATACCATTTACCGAATCTATCCAAACACAAATATTGTAATTTCCTGCTTGTTCTATATTCAATTGAGTTGGAAAAGATTTACTTCCTGTTGAACCAGCAGGCAAATTTATCAAGGTAACTTCATCGGTAACAGGAGCTATAAATTGTTCTAATAAATGATAACTTACGGTATATTTATTGATTAAGGATTCTCCATTATTTCTAACTTTTATACTAATATTATTCAATCCTTTTACAAATTTAATAGGTGCAGTAATAGAATCAATTAACATGTCGGTTATCATGGGTAAATTATAAACTTTACACAAGGTATCGTTTGCAAATCCTTTGTCATCATTGGTTTTTATCCAAACACACAATTTATAAATTCCACCGGTAGTAATAGTTAATGGTGTGGGAAAAGAATAATAATTACTGTTTTGCGGAGCAATATTTAAATTGGTTATTTGAACCGTAACAGGTGAGTTATTATTAATTTTATAAGTAATAAAAGCAGTATCGATATAAGTGTTTCCAACATTTTTAATTTTCACAGCAATTTGGTTTTCGCCTCTAATAAATGCTTGTGGATATAAGATAGAATCAATGGTTAAATCAGGAATTACAGTTGGAATGATGGTGTCTTTAATGGTTAACCAAATGGTAGCATTCATAATTAATCGCTCATGATTTCCGTTGGCATCTGTAATCCAACCATCATAAAGCGCATCACCAGTATCGCCAGTTCCATCATCGCAAGGAGAACTATCGCCAAAACCCACCACTTTTCCTTTTCCAAAACGCGCATAAGCCACCATTACACCCATATTTCCAAAAGGAGAACCAGGCGTATAAACCACTCCTTTTACACTTGAATTAGCAGTAGGATTTAATGTCATGGTAGTTCCACTAGCCCATAAAGCCTGACTCACATTTCCCATTGGACCATTTAAAATACTATCGGTTGGTAAAAATGGAATATTGGTAGTATTGGGCGAAATACTTAATGAATCGAACACAAAACCAAAAGGAAAAGTTTGAACAGAATTGTTTTTTATTAAGTCATTTAAAATTTGAGGCGAATCTTTTCCATCGTTATTTCTGTCGGAATTAGCATGGTCGGAAACAATGAATAAGCCTCCCCCATTTTTTACAAAATTAATGATTGCTGTTTTTTCGGCAGCGGAAAAAAGAATATTTGGTTCTACTATTATAAATACTTTGTAGTTTGCTAAGTCTTGTAAATTACTGGTATTTCCATAAGTAATGGCGCCATTATAGGGAAGCGTTTCCACTATATAACCACGTTTTACACAATCAATACCCCAAGCAGAAAGGGCGCCTTTCCAATAACCTTCTAATGTTGTTGATGTAATATTTGATTGGGATGGACTTGGAATTCTTTGCGCATTTCCTTCGCTTCCACTACCTGTAGTTGCATTCGGATTCCAGGTCATGTTATTTAAATCTTCATCTATTACCCAATCGGCATTGCTAGCAGTTTCGGCTTTAGTAGCATCAAATAATATTTTTATAGTTTGTGATTTGGCATTGATTCCAATGAATATTAACAGCAATAAATTAATTACATTCTTTCTCATAAAGTGTCGCAATTTATATAAACATAACTAAGTTTTTTTCTTTGCAATTTATATTGCAATAAAATTTCATTCATACTTCAAAATTCAATATACAAAATCCAAAATTTATTGTAGTTTGCAATCATGCTTTGAGTAGCTTTACTTTGTAGCAAATAATTATGGCAAAAGAAAAACCAAGCATTCCAAAAGGCACCCGCGATTTTGGGCCACAGGAGGTGGCCAAAAGAAAATATATTTTAAATACCATTGAAAAAGTTTTTATAAAATACGGCTTTATGCCCATAGAAACGCCCACGATGGAAAACCTGAGCACGCTTACAGGAAAGTATGGCGATGAAGGTGATAAGTTACTATTCAGAATTTTAGATTCAGGTGAAACTTTTGAAAAAATTCGAAATTCGAAATCCGAAATTCGAAATCAAAATGAGTTCAATAATTCTATAACAGAAAAAGGCTTGCGTTATGATTTAACAGTTCCGTTTGCGCGATATGTGGTAATGAATAGAAATGAAATAACTTTTCCTTTCAAACGCTATCAAATGCAGCCTGTTTGGCGAGCTGACAGACCACAAAAAGGCCGTTACCGCGAGTTTTGGCAATGTGATGCCGATGTGGTTGGAAGCGATAGTTTGTTACACGAACTAGATTTGATAAACATTTACCAAGAAGTATTTAAGTGTTTAGGCATTGATGTTGAAATAAAGATAAATAACAGAAAAATATTAGCTGGAATAGCAGAAGTTGTAAAAGGAATTGAACATTTAAATACCATTGCGGTAGCAATAGATAAATTAGATAAAATAGGCAAAGAAGGAGTAAGCAAAGAGTTAACTGAACTGAATTTTACAGAAACGGAAATTGCTACGCTATTTGATATCATTACCATTAAAGGAACCGAGACAGAAATGTTGGAAGTTTTAAAAGTAAAATTACAAAACTCAACAGAAGGACTAATTGGAATCGAAGAATTGAATTTCATTTTTAAACAAATCAACTCATCAACCAATCAACTTATTAATTTAAAAACCGACTTCTCATTAGCACGAGGTTTATCGTATTACACGGGTTGTATTTTTGAAGTGGTGGCCATTAATGGTTCACTGAGAAGTAGTATTGGTGGTGGTGGAAGGTATGATAATTTAACGGGAAATTTTGGATTAGATGGCGTTTCGGGTGTTGGAATATCGTTTGGATTAGATAGAATATACGATGTTATTGATGAGTTGAAATTGTTCCCTGAAACATTATCGCAAGGCAGTAGCAAAGTGTTAATTTGTGCCAATGATTCTATTGAAAATATTGAGCTTGCTCCAGTTCTTCAATTATTAAGTAAACTTAGAAATGAAGGCATTGCTTCGGAGATTTATTCAGAAAAAATAAATGTAAAAAAACCTTTAGAAAAACCTATTAAATATGCAAGTAGCAAAAAAATTGCTTACGCACTTATTTACACTGAAAACGAAACTTTAAAACTTAAAAACCTAACAACTGGATTTCAAGAAGAATTGACCATTGAAGTGATAATTGAAAGATTACAAGATTAGAAGATTGAAAGATTACAAGGTTGGAAGATTAGAAAATTACAAAAAATTGGTCGTTGAGCTTGTCCGATAGCTATCGGACGAAACGATTACTTTGAGATGCTTTGTAACAGAACTAAGAAACTAAAAACTAAGTACTAAAAACTAAAAAAATGTACGAAATAACTACCCAAATAAGCATTGAAGAAATTCAAGATATTATTGCTAAAAACAAGCAAATAAAATTAAGTGATGATGCCAAAGCTCGCATTGTAAAATGCAGAAATTATTTAGACGAAAAACTAGCCAATAACGTCCAACCAATTTATGGTATCAATACCGGTTTTGGTTCATTGCATAGCACTAAAATAAGCAACGATAATTTAGAGCAATTGCAAGAAAACTTATTGCTAAGTCATGCTTGCGGAACGGGCGATATGGTGCCACATGAAATCATCAAAATCATGTTGCTTCTAAAAGTTCAATCCTTGTCGTATGGCCATTCTGCTGCGCAATTAGACACTGTAGAACGTTTAATTTATTTCTTTAACAACAATATTTTACCAGTAGTTTTTGAATTAGGTTCATTAGGCGCTAGTGGCGATTTAGCTCCGTTAGCACATTTAAGTTTACCGCTTATTGGTGAAGGAAATGTATATATACTTCAAAACTCGAAATTCGAAATTCGAAATTCGAAATTAATACTGGAACAACATAACTTAAAACCAATTACTTTAAAAAGTAAAGAAGGTTTAGCTTTAATAAATGGCACCCAATTTATGAGTGCTTATGGTGTTTATTGTTTGATAAAAGCCAATCAATTTTTAACAAAAACTGATTTTATTGCAAGTATTTCAATCGATGCTTTTGACTGTAGGTTAGAGCCTTTCCATCATTTATTACATGATATTCGTCCGCATAAGGGACAAATAGCAACGGCTAAAAAAATACTGGAAAATTTAGCCGATTCTGAAATTGCAAAGCAACATAAAGTGCAAGTTCAAGATCAATATGCGTTCAGATGTATTCCGCAAGTGCATGGTGCAAGTAAAGATGCCATTGAACATATCAACAAAATATTTACTACAGAAATAAATGCTGTTACTGATAATCCAAATGTTTTTGCTGAGGAAGATTTGATACTTTCGGGTGGTAATTTCCATGGACAAACTTTGGCCATTCATTTAGATTTTTTGGCTATAGCTTTGGCCGAATTAGGGAGTATTTCGGAACGAAGAACTTATCAATTAATTTCAGGACAAAGAAATTTACCAGCATTTTTGGTAAGCAATCCTGGCTTAAATTCTGGCTTTATGATTCCACAATACACTGCGGCAAGTATTGTGAGTCAAAATAAGCAATTATGTACACCCGCCTCGGTAGACTCCATAGTGAGTAGTAACGGGCAAGAAGACCATGTAAGTATGGGTGCAAATGCTGCAACCAAATGTTTGCGTGTTGTTAAAAATTTAGAGCGAATTGTAGCCATTGAGTTATTGAATGCAAGCCAAGCTTTGGAGTTCAGACGACCGTTAAAAAGTGCTTCAAAAATTGAAACATATATAGCTGCTTACCGCAAATTAGTTCCTTTTGTAACAAAAGACCGTTTTTTACACGATGATATTGAAAACAGTGTGTTGTTTTTGAATGAAACGGATGTTTAGCTTTGTATTTTAAACTTTGTTAAAGTTAGGATAACCCTAAAAATTATAAATAAATCCAGCTTGGTTAGTGTCAATAATTGGCAAAAAACCTTTGTTGTTCATCTTCCATTTGTATTGGTGTGTGGCGTAAACCAGTTTGGTGGCAGCCATTCCAATTCCTGCGCCAACCATTACATCGGAAAACCAATGTCGGTTATTTAAAATACGCATAACTCCGGCTGTGGTTGCAATGGTATAACCAGTAATATAAACCAAAGGTTTATCTTTAAATTCTTGGTGCAAAACCTCTGCTAAAGTAAACGCAAAAGCTGTATGTCCGCTAGGAAAAGAGTTTTCGGAAGTGTTATCAGGACGCATTACTTGCGTGCTGTATTTTAAAATATTTACCACAGCCAAACTTAGTATTACACTTTTACCAGTTAATGCCACTTGATTGGCAAAATTACTGCTGCTTTTTACATGAAATAAATCGAGGCCAAGCATTAATAAACCTGGAGCATAAACGATATAATCATCGGCTGAATTTTCGAAATTACCATAATTTTCATTTCTATAATTCCTTACAGCCATGCTGCTTGGCAATCCATTGTCGTTAAAACTAGATAGGCCATAAGTTACAAAAACAGCAGGAATAATGTAACTTTTTATTCCATATTTCTTGTTATATAAATGAGTAGAATCTGAATGTTGCGCTTCCGCAAAATTTAAAATGATGGAAAGTAAAACTGTTAAAAAAATCTTCATTTTCAATACGAATTATTAATAATTGCTGTGGCATAAACAGCCGCAGTTTCTGTTCTTAATATATTTTTACCAAGCGATATGGTTTTGAAATTATTTTCAATGGCCAATTTAGCTTCTACCTCAGTAAAATCGCCTTCAGGTCCAATTAGTAACAAGGTATGTTTTTTCAAATCAGTGGCTTCATTGATGGTTAATGAATTTTCATTACACCAAGCCATTAAACAGTTCAATTCCGTGGTATTTTGATTTGAAATAAATTGCTTGAATGAAATTATATTATTTAATTTAGGCAGCCAATATTGTTTACTTTGTTTAATTGATTGAATTAAAATTTTCTCACAACGTTCCATATTTATTTTATTTCGTTCAGAGTTTTCGCTTTCAATGAAAGTAATTTCCGAAACGCCAATTTCAGTACATTTCTCCAACATCCAATCCATTCTATCAAAATTTTTGGTGGGAGCTATTGCAATGTGCAGACCTATTTCCCTGGCATGAAAATGAACCTTTTCAACTACTTCCAATTTACATTTTTTGGGGTTATCATCAGTTATTTTACAAGTAGCTTTATTGCCTTTTCCATCAATTAACATGATTTCATCGCCAACTTTTTTTCTTAAAACCCTTATACAATGTTTCGATTCATCTTCGGGAAGTTCTACTGTATTGTTTTGAAGATTTTGATGGAAAAATAATTGCATATTTTATTCATAAAAAAAGACGTATAATTACGTCTTTTAAGTTTTTTTTAGTGTTAATTATATAATATTTTTTAAGCAATAACAGCTGCTTTTACGTTTAATGGATTAGATTGTTTTTGAACAAAATTAGATGATTTACTTACTCCCATCTGACTATTTCCATTAAATTCTGCACCTGATTCAATTACCAATTTTTGCGATTTTATGTCACCTATAATTTTAGCAGTTGCTTTAACCGTCAATAAATCTTCAATAGAAATATTGCCATTCACTGTACCTTGAACATCGCAATTTGCTGCTTTTACATTTCCATCAACTTTGCTACTAGGTCCTAATACAAGTTTGGTTTTTACAGTTATAGAACCTTTTACAATTCCATCAATTCGTAAATCACCTTCCGAGTTTAAATCACCAACTATGCTAGTTCCAGCATTTATAATATTTATTTCTTGAGGGTTAAATTCCTGATCTTTATTGCTTTTAAATATTGCCATAGTTCAATTAATTACAAATAATGTTTATAACATCTGAATAACAAAAGTAAGTATTTTATTATTGCAAACAAATTTTTTAATATTATAATCTATTAACTCTCACTAAAAATGCTTTTTAAAGGCTTAATTAACCCTATTTATTTCAGCTTAAAAAAATTATTAAATATAAATTTGTTTAACAATCAATTATTATTCTGTAAAATTGTATTAAAATTAAAAACTAATTTAAAATTAAAAAAATGAATATATACGTTTCAAATTTAAAGTACAGTGTTTCTAGCGAACAACTTCATCAATTATTTGAAAGCTTTGGAGAAGTTACTTCAGCAAAAATTATTTTAGACAAAGAGACGGGCCGATCACGTGGTTTTGGATTTGTAGAAATGCCAAATGAAACAGAGGCCAACATTGCCATTGAAAAAATTAATCAAACGGAACATGTTGGCAAAATTTTAAATGTAACTGAAGCTCGTCCTATGACTAAAGTTTTAAAAAATGGAAAACTTGGTGGAATTGAATAAAGAAAAAATGATGAAGTAAGACTAATCAAATACTAAAAATATA
>CANGGG010000006.1 GCA_947453415.1 Bacteroidota bacterium
AGTACCTATCCCAAAATGAGCACTGGGTATATTACCTATTAGTAAGGTTGGGAGTCAGCACCGCACTCAGGTTCTCTGACCTATCGAGAATTAAATGGATTGACGTATTGGGTAAGAAATCACTGGTGATAAGTGAAAAGAAAACCGGAAAGGTTCGTGAGATACCAATTGCACCAGAGTTATCTCAAAACCTTCTTTCGATTTACAGAAAGGTGGGTGAGCCTTCAACCAACACCCCAATCATCCCATTAACGATTAGAGGTGTAAATAAACAAATTAAAATTCACGCGTGTCGAGCTGGTATAAGAGGAAAGAGAATATCTACCCATACTTGGCGCAAGACATTTGGGCGTGAGGTATGGAAAAGAAACAATCAAAGTGAGGCATCACTGATTAAATTGTCTTATCTGTTCAACCATTCATCAGTTGCCATTACTCGTATTTATCTTGACATTACTCGTGAGGAGGTTCAAGACATGTACGCGATACAGGATATGTTTGTATACTAATTCCTATTTTCTTCTATTCTACCGAAAAAAAAGTTTGTAAATTTATAACTGGATATGTTTAAAACGATACTTGAATTCATGATGATTGGATGTGGGATTTTATTCCTTGTTGGGAGTATTATGGGTATTCGGGAATGGTTTCAAATTAAAAGAGTATCCAAGCTATCTTTATCTCAATTGCCGGTTAAGAAGTCAACCTATTGTCAATTAGTTCTCGATTGGTGCCACGAAAATATTGCTCAATCTAATACCCGTAAACCTAAATTAAGGGTAAACTATTATTCTCATAAGAAATGGGGTGGACTATATTATTCTGGTACACACGAGTGCGTTATTTATGTTAATAGCCACGTTACAATAAAAGACGTAACTAATGCTGTTATACATGAATACGTTCATGCCCGACAAAGAAACAAGAACTTTGATAAACTTTACGAAAAGCATCAAAGAGAAGTTGGATACGAAATGAACCCTTTTGAAATTGAAGCAAGGGAAGTGGCCAAGAAACATGAGACGGAAGCACTATTATGGGTCTGCCGCCAAATTTATATTGGTTAAATAAATCAGGCAAGCGTCTATTTTAGATGGTTTTTAGTTCTCTAAGACATTTGAAATTTATACAGAATACCATAATCAATTAAGGAAAAATAGCTGCAACTTTCGTCAATAAGGGGAGCAAAAGCCAATCGTTAATTACGATTGGCTTTTTTGTTTGTAGAAATCATTATTTTGTTTTCTATTAGAAAACATTTACTTTTGCCAAGTGTTCAATATCATTACCAGAAGAACTTTGTTAGCTTATGCCGAAAAATATCCATTAGCTGCTAATGCGCTGTATGAGTGGTATCATGAATTGGTAAAATCGGATTTTAAAAACTTCAATGCTTTAAAATCTGTTTATGGTTCTGCAAGTTTGGCCGGAGATGATAGGATAGTTTTCAATATTATGGGAAATAAGTTTAGGCTTGTGGTTCGCATTGTTTTTGAATATAAAGCTATACAAATTAAGTGGTTTGGAACACACAAGGAATACGATAAAATAAATGTATCAACTATTCAACATCAAATAAAATAATGGAACTGTCAGTTATAAAAAATAAAACTCAATATGAAACATACCTGAAATGGGTTGATGAAATGTTTGATAAAAAAATATTGCCAAATTCAACAAATGGAAAAAAAATAGAAGTGGCTTTGTTGCTTATTAAACAATACGAAGATGCCCATTTCTCTATCCCTTATCCTGATCCTCTTGAAACTATTAAACTAAAAATGACTGAGCTTGGATTAAAAAACAAAGACTTGGCATGTAAAATTGGAAGTAAAGGTTATGTCTCATCTCTGTTAAGTGGACGAAAACCATTAACATTGAAATTAGCTAAAATTTTTCATCAAGAATTAAATATTCCCGCTGAGGTATTTTTCGCTTAAAAGTCAATTATTCAATATAAATCTGAAACTCCTAATTTTCTAATAATTCCATATACAATTAACTCATTTTGCTTGCATCTTTCGTCAATAAGGGGAGCAAAAGCCAATCGTTAATTACGATTGGCTTTTTTTGTTTTAATTGGTTTGAAGTGCTTATATATTTTTATCTTTGAATTTAAAAAATATCAACCCATGAAAATCCTATTTTATACAATCACATTTTTTTTTACTTCCAATGTATTGGCGCAAGCAGTAAAAATAAAAGATGCCTATGGCAATAAAGTGGTGTATATAGATGGAAATACCCTACGGGCAAAAGATGCCTATGGCAATCAATTATTCTACCTAGATGGACAAACCATTCGGTCGAAAGATGCTTATGGTGAAAAACTGTATTTTATAGATGGACAAAGCATCCGTTCAAAAGATGCATATGGACAAAAACTATACTATTTTGATGGCAATACCATTCGGTCGAAAGATGCTTATGGTGAAAAACTATATTATATAGATGGACAAACTTTAAAATACAAAGATGCCTATGGAAGTAAAGTTTATTATTTTGAAGGCATTCCAGAAAAATGGGTAATAGTTTGCCTAATCAGATAAATTACAATGTTAGATGTTATCCAAATGCATCTGGATTGAATGTTAAATTGATTGGTTTAATTCGTTATTCATATCACAATGAGTTTATCCAAATATCCCACTTATTAATTACTATTGCTAATTACAAATTCTCATTTCCCAATGCCCAATGCTCAGCGCCCTTAATCCATTATATAAACAGGCACAAAAAAAAACCGAATCAATTAAACTGATTCGGTTTTTATTTTTATAATTAAAATTATTTTCTTCCTTTTTTAGTTTGGCTACCTAATCTATCCATTACACAACGGAAACCAATAGTTGAAGTAGCTTGTTCTTGGTCTAAATATCTTCTGTTACCAGGACTTAACCAATATGCTCTATCGTTCCAGCTTCCGCCTTTATAAACTCTAGCAGCATTGTCAATTAAAGAAGTAATACCATATTCGTATTTTTGATCGATATCTCCTTCATATTTCAACTCATCTCTGTAACCAATATTATCCGCTTTTTTATAATTACGTCTTTTAATATTTTCAGCTTCTGATACATCTCTGTATTTAATTCTACCTAAGCTATCTTTTTCAGTAATATTACCGTCCGCATCTCTTTCTTGTGTTTGGTAATTATTTCCTCTGAACGACATGTTATCATTATTATCTTCTAATGATAAAGGTCTATAAATATCCATTACCCATTCGCTTACATTTCCAGCCATGTGGTATAAACCAAAATCGTTAGGAATATAAAATGCATCTTTAACAGCAGAAGTGTATGAAGCATTGTCATTTAAATTACCAGCAATACCTTTGTAATCTCCTCTTCCTCTAACATAATTTGCATACATTCTACCACGAGTTTTTTCTGTATCACCTCTACGTAATGTTAAACCAGCCCAAGGATATATTTTACGAGAATCAACGTTTTCGTTATAAGATGCTGTTCTATAAGCCACACTTGCATATTCCCATTCAGCTTCTGTTGGCAAACGGTAAATAGGTAATAATATACCATCTTCCATTTTCACATCACGCTTTTTACCACCAGGTGTATAATCTTTTAATTGTTTTTTTATGTCGATAGGAGTTAAACCTAACATATAAGCTTCAGTATTAAAAGTCTCATCGTTTTGTTTATTAATATTGCTATTTTTCATTAAGCCTTCTCTGATCATAATGTATTCATTCACACGGTCAGATCTCCATTTACAAAACTCAGAGGCTTGTAACCAACTTACACCAACAACAGGATAATCGCGGTATGCAGGATAACGTAAATAATAATTTACATAAGGTTCGTTATAAGAAAGTTTTGCTCTCCAAACCAAAGTATCAGGCAAAGCAGAAGTTGCAATAATTGGATTTTCCGCACCATATGCTCTAGTTAACCAATATACATATTCTAAATATTGAAAATTGGTTACTTCAGTTTCATCCATATAGAAACTATTCACAGACATACGTCTTTTAGTATTGTTTCTATCATAAGTTACATCTTGTTCCGATGCACCCATTACAAAAGTTCCACCTTCAATAAACACTAAACCCGGACCAGTTTCTTGGTCTTTGAATTTATGTTTTTCAAATCCACCCCATTTGGAGTCATTGTATTTCCAGCCAGTAGTGCCTGATTTTTGTGAACATGCTGAAAACAACATAGTAGTTGCAAATGATGCTAACAATAATTTATTTACTAATTTCATGGTATAAGTTAATTACTTTAAAGTTTCCAAATATAACGGAATTTGGTAATTATGTGTATAAAAATACTTTTTTTTGAAAAAAAAGTATTATCTATTGAAAATGAGGATGGTTTGTTATGTAAAATTAATGAAAATTTACAATTCAGGGCATTTAATTGGTCTTCCCATCCTACTTCTTGTTCTTGTTTTGGTTTTAATATCAAAACCTAAAGATATTTCGTGGCTTCCAACTGTAGCCGTTCTAGCATTCGATATGGTTAAATCATAGCTATAGCCTACCCTAAAATTTTGAAAACGTAAGCCTAATAAAAATATAATTGCATCAGAATTTCTACTTGTTTGTCTAAACCACACGCCAGCTGTTAAAGCTTGTTTTTTAATATACGTTCCAACATTTACTTGGTAAAAATCGCGTTGACTCATGAATAACAAATTTGGAGAAAGGTAAATTCGGTTGCTTTCAAACCTCGATTTCTTTAAATCAATATTCGCACCCATATGTGCAGTATATCTTCTAGGTAAAATATAAGGTTCGGCTATTGAATTTGATAAAACAAATGACTGATTTGGTTCTGTTAAATTATTTACTGCAAAACCTGCATAAAAATTTTCACTGTAAATTAAAGCACCTGCAGAAAAATTAGGAAATAATATTAACTCACTTGGTCTAATTTCGGCAGAAGGTTTTCCTGTATATCCCAATACTGGATCTAATTGATCTCCAAAAATAAATTTGTTAAAGTCGTAAGACTTTTGTTGAATTTCAGCTTTTAAACCAAAATTGGCATTCCAATTTCTACTGATGGGCAAATTATAAGAATAAATTCCTCCAATTGATAAAGTTGTTAAATATCCGTCACCTGCTTGGTCAATAGCAACAATGGCTCCTAGTCCACTTTGCATTTTTGGAACATATGCATCTACTGAAGTTACTGAGGTTCTATATGTTTTATTTAAACCTGTATATTGATTTCTTGCATTGGTTGCAATTCGAATTTTTTTTGCAGCACCGGCAAAAGCTGGATTGGTGTATATTGGTGAAGCATAGAATTGACTTAATTGCGGATCTTGCGCAAAAGCATTTAAAAATACAAACATAAATGCTGTACTCAAAAACAATCTTTCCATCAATTTATTCATACTTTGAAAATATTAAAAATCAGGACAAGTCATTGGTCTTGGATTTCTTCTTCTTACTTTTTTACGTAATTCAAAAGCCAAAGATACTTCGTAAGAACTTGCAGCTCCAGCACTGGCATTAGAAACTGTGCCATCATAAGAAAAACCTATTTTAACTTTTTCAGTACGAATACCAATAATGGCAATGATAGCATCTGTATTAACAAAAGTTTCTCTTACATATAAACCGCCAACTAATGAGCCTTTGCTAATATACATTCCTAAATTTAACTGAGAAGCTGGCTTACCCTGAAAATTTTGTTGCATATATATTACGTTAGGATATAAATATGATGACTTGTTTTTCATTCTGCTTTCATTAATTGGATAAATAAAACCAACATGACCAGTAAATCTTCTATATATACTTACATTTACATCTCCACTTCCATTTAAATTGAATGATTGGTTTGGCTCAGTTATATTATGAGCAGCAATACCAAAATAGAAGTTTTTACTGTAACCTAAAATTCCAGCTGCAAAATTTACAATATTTGTTTTTCCCTCTGGTGTTCCTAAGGGTTCAGCTTTTAAATTACCATCGTATCCGCCTTGTCCTAATTGCGAACGCCAAAGAAATTTAGTGAAATCAACCGATTTCTGCATAAAGCCAGCTTGTAGCGCCATTCTAAGTGAAAACTTTCGGCTTACAGGAATTAAGTATGAATAAGCAAAGTTAGTTCCAACTGTTCTTAAAGTTCCCGTACCTTGTTCATCGTAATGTGCTTGAATGGCTATTCCACCATTGATGGCTTCAAAATGTTCATCATAACTTGCATTAACAGTTGTAAATGAACCAGAAATTCCTGGCCATTGGTTACGAGTATTTAAAACCAAGCGCCCTACAGTACTAGAACCAGCAAATGCGGGATTTGTATATGTTGGGCAAGCGTAAAACTGCGAAAATTGAGGGTCCTGAGCATATGCTCGCACACTTATTATCAGCGGTAATATGTATGTAAGTATTCTGCGCAGCGCAGTTTTGCTAAATGTCATTTTTATTTCGTTTGTCTTTTTAGTAAAATATAAATTATTTTATTAATTTATATAAGGCTTAAAATACTTTTTTAGTATGTTTGTTCGTTGTATTTTCTCTACAACTATTTTTCAATTATAATAAATTTCAGATTTTATATGCAATTTTTCTTCAAAGAAATAAAAATAAAAGTTTTAACAAGTGTGTTATTTGGTACTTTAATATTTGGTAATCATGTATTTGCCTACCAAATAATAAAAAATGTCATATTTGATTGGCAGACTCCAAAATCAGCAAAATCGGGCGAATTTCAAACATTTTTCCTTAAAGCGAGTTACGAAAGTGAGTTTGGTTTGATCCCAATTTATCAAAATAAATTGGGAAAATGTGGCACTGAAATCATCAATTCAAAAATTGTTGATATTATTTTAGAAGACGAAAAAATAATAAATAAAGATTTAAAAAACATTAGTAATTTAAGCTTGGAACTAAATACTAATATTGGTTTTGAAAAACGTCAAGCATATTTATTTGTAAAAATGATTCCTTACGTAAAAGTTGGAAACGTTTTAAAAAGAGTGATTTCTTGTACCATACAAATTGAAACAAATAATTTGTTTGAATTACCCAAATATTTGGGGAAAACTAATTATACTGCAAATTCTGTTTTGGCAAACGGTCAATGGTATAAAATAGCTACCATGAATAATGCAGTTCATAGAATTGATTATACTTTTTTAAAGAATTTAGGAATGAATATTGATGCAATTGACCCAAGAAATATAAAATTATATGGCAACGGAGCAGGCATGCTACCCGAAAGAAATGCAGATTTTAGGTATGATGATTTACAAGAAAATGCCATTGTTATTCAAGGTGAAAGTGACGGAAAATTCAATGCAAATGATTATATATTATTTTATGGCCAAAGTCAAAAAGAAGTTTGGAAATACAATGGCTCCAACCAAGTTTTTAATAATCAACCCAATTTATATTCCGATACTACTTATTATTATATTACCATTTCTAATAACATAGGCAAACGAATTTCATCTATTCCATCAGCTACAAACGTTAATTATAATACTTCCACTTATGATGCTTTGGTACATCATGAAGAAGATATTACCAATTTTGTAAAAACAGGAAGAAACTGGTATGGCGAAGATTTTAACCGTCAGCCTCAGCGAACATTTACTAATATAATTTCTGATATAGATACTTCCGCAAATGTTATTTTCCAATCAAATATTGCAGGTAGAGCATCGCAAACAAATGGATTTGATGTAACTATCAATAACCTATTTTATTTAAACCATACCTGCTCCGGTTTGTCATTGGCTTACGATGGCATTTATGCCGATATAAACTATAAAACTTTAACATTTAAACCCAATACTAACCGATTTGATATTAACTATTCATATACCGGACCAGTGGCGCAAGGTGCAAACGGTTGGCTTGATTTTTATACCATTAATGCAAGGGCTTTTTTGAAAAATGCTGGTAAACAAATATTATTGAGTGATAAAAATGCCGTTGCCAATGGCAATATTGCTCAATATAATTTTTCTACAACCAGAAATTTAAGCATTTGGGATGTAAGTAATCCAACTCAAATATTTACTATTCAAGGAATTTTTGATGTAACAACTAGTCAATTTAATTTTGCGGCAAATGCTGATAGTTTGCGTTGGTTCATGGCCTTTGACAATTCAAATTTTATAAAACCTATTAGCATTGGAAAAGTAGCAAATCAAAATATTCATGCCTTAAGTGCAGTGCAAGGAATTATTATTTCTCATGCTGATTTTTTAAGTGAAGCAAAACGATTGGCCGATTACCATAAACAAAAAAACGGATTGAATATTCATGTAATAAACGTTACTGATATTTACAATGAATTCAGCAGCGGAAGTCAAGATGTAAGTGCTATTAGAGACATGCTACGTATGTTTTATCAAAAATATACTTCTCCAAATGATCAATTAAAATATGTTACTTTAATGGGAAGAGCTAGCTACGATTACAAAGGTAATTTTAGTAAAACAAAAACAGGTTTTGTAAACACCAATTATATTCCAACTTATGAGGAAGTAAATAGCAACGATCCAGGTTCGTTTTGCACCGATGATTTTTTTGTTTGTTTGGATGACAATGAAGGAAATTTTGCTATTAACAGAAATGCTGGGGACTTAATGGATTTAGGCATTGGCAGATTACCAATAGTAAACATTGAACAGGCAAAAGGTATTGTAGACAAAGTAATTTATTATGAAACAAAAAGTAGTTATGGCGACTGGAGAAACAAATTTACTTTTATAGCTGATGACGAATGGACAGAATATCAAATTGATTTTATGAAAACTGCAGAATATTTGAATAATACTTATTTAAGTAGATTTCAAAAATTCAATATCCAAAAAATATATGCAAATTCCTACGAACCTTTATCCACTGCAGGTGGGAAACGTTTTCCTCAGGTGAATACTGCAATTACAAATTCCATGAATAAAGGCAGTTTAGTTATTAATTATATTGGCCATGGTGGTGAAGTAGGTTGGAGTGCAAGAAGGATTTTAAATGTAGATGAAATTAATGCTTGGAATGTAAAAGAAAACATGCCTTTATTAATGACAGCTACTTGCGAATTCAGTAGGTTTGACGATCCTAGCAGGCTGGCTGCAGGTGAATTGGCAATGATTAATCCTAATGGAGGACCGATTGCATTATTTACTACTGTTAGATTGGTTTATTCAAGTAGCAATGATGCATTAAATGATAAATTTAACAGCCAATTAGGATTAGATTCCGGAGCTATTTTACATCCTAAAACTTTTGGTGAATTAATTTTGCAAACCAAAAATTTATATGCTACAGGCAATACCAGAAACTTTACCTTATTAGGCGACCCCATGTTACAATTAGCATTGCCAAAATACAATGTAAAAACAACATCCATTAATAATAAATCTATTGGTGTTTTTAATGATACCATCAAAGCATTGAGCAAGGTAACAATTAAAGGAAGTGTATTGGATGAAAACAATAATTTAATGAGTAATTTTAACGGAATAGTTTACCCAACTGTTTTTGACAAAGAGTCGGAATACCCAATAATAGATTTAGAAAAACCCGTAAGTATTTCAAGTTTTAAACTTCAAAATAATATTATTTACAAAGGATCAGCTACGGTTACAAATGGAGTTTTTACATTTAGTTTTATTGTTCCAAAAGACATTGATTATAAATATGGTTATGGAAAAATAAGTTATTATGCAAATAATGACACAACAGATGCAAGTGGATATGAAGGAAAAGCATTAATTGGGGGAACATCTGATTCAATTTGGGTTGATAATAAAGGACCTGAAATACAATTATACATGAACGATGAAAAATTTGTAAATGGCGGTTTGGTTCCTGAAAATTCGTTATTAATTGCAAAAATATATGACGAAAATGGAATAAATACCACTAGCCGAGGTGTTGGCAGGGACTTAAATGCGGTAATGAATAAGGAAAATACCAACACCATTATTATGAACGATTTTTACCGATCAAATTTAAATACTTTTCAAAGTGGAATAGTAAATTATAATTATAAGAACTTACCATTGGGATTAAATAAAATAAAGTTTCAGGCTTATGATATTTTTAATAATGTAGGTGAGGCCGAAATAGATTTTATAGTAGCAAACGATAGTAAAATGGCTTTGCAAAATGTATTGAATTATCCTAATCCATTTACCACAAAAACATCTTTTCATTTTGACCATAATAAAGCAGGTCAAGACGTGCAAGTATTGATTCAAATATTTACAGTAAATGGTAAATTAGTTAAGTCATTACAAAAAGATGTGGTGGCAGCAACAAGCCATTTTAGCGACTTAGAATGGGACGGACGCGATGATTATGGCGATGCAATTGGAAAAGGTGTGTACATTTATAAAGTAAAAATAAAATCACAAGGAAAAACCGAAGAAGCATTTCAAAAATTAGTGGTTTTAAATTAAATTCTTAAATAAATTCTAATTGATTGAACAATATTTTTATATTTGAAGTATTAAAAAATCATGGATAAATTTAAATATTATATAGAAAAAAATATATTTGGGGTATGTGCATACATTGGTAATCGCTTTGGTATCAACTCAAATATTATTCGTATGTATTTTATTTATACATCATTTATAACCGCAGCCTCTCCGGTTTTAGTGTATTTAATATTGGCATTTTGGTTAAGTGTAAAAAAGCACTTTAGCACCAAGCGTAAAAGTTCTTACGAACTTTAAAAAATATCTAATTTTATAATTTAAAAAATTTATTTCTGAATGAATAAACCTCGTTTAATTTTCGTTTTTTTATCTATTTATATTGTTGCGGCATTTAGTTGGTGGGGCTTTGAACATTTTAGAAATAGCATGAGCATTAACATGCTTGAAAAAGAAAATAGCAACTTAATTACTCAAGCTGATGAAATATTATGTTACAAAGCATCTACAGATATTGGAGAAGAGATAAGAGAAGATAATTTTTTAGATACTGCGCAGTTAAATAGATATTTTAAAAAGAATTACAATTCGTTAGAATTGGTATATATAGATACCATAAACCCTTTTAATGGCTATTTGATTAGGCCTAAAGAAGAAGCCTATGTAAAACTTCAAAGCCAAATAGATGCTTCGAACGTTAAACTTTCAAAGAAAAAATGGATGTATGCAACGGAAGGAATCGTGATGATCATTTTGTTGTTCTGGGGAATATTATGGGTATATAGAACTTTTGAAAAAAGTATCAAATTAAATCAACACCAAAACAATTTTTTATTGTCGGTAACACATGAATTAAAAACACCAATTGCATCAGTAAAACTATATTTAGAAACTTTATTGAAGCGCGATTTAGACAAAGAACAGCAACATACTATTTTAAAAAATTCCATTAACGATACCAATAGATTGAGGGTTTTGGTTGATAATTTATTGCTTTCAGCGCAATTAGAAACAAACCATTACGAACCTTTAATGACTCAAATAAACTTGAGTGAATTATTACATAAAATAATTGACAAATATACTGAACCAAGAAATTTACAAAATAGAATAATAAAAAATATAGAACACCAAGTGTTTATAACAGCCGATGAATTTGCCATTGAAACCATTGTGATTAATTTATTAACTAATGCTGAAAAATATTCTGACAATAACATTACAATTCTTTTAAAGTCGGATAATAAGCAAGTAATATTAAGTGTTTCTGATTTAGGTATAGGCATTTCAGACGATGATAAACAAAGGCTTTTTGATAAGTTTTATAGGGTTGGTGAGGAACAAACTCGTAAAACAAAAGGAACAGGGCTAGGATTGTTTATTGTTAAAAAATTAGTACATATTCATCATGCAACTATTGAGGTGAAAAACAATCATCCTAATGGAACAAACTTTGAGGTTAGTTTTCACGTATAGTGAAATCAATGACCACTCAAAAAAAATTTATAAATGAATAATATACTATTGGTAGAAGATGAAGAAAATCTTCAACACGCACTTAAACTTAATTTAGAATTGGAAAATTACCATGTTATTGCCGTAGGCGATGGTAAAAAAGCCATAGATACTTTTAGAGAACGCAAATTTGATTTAGTAGTTCTTGACATCATGTTACCTGAAATGGATGGTTATATGGTTTGTGAAAATATTAGACTTCACGACCAAAATATTCCTATTTTATTTTTATCGGCTAAAAGTACCCCAGCAGAAAGAATTGAAGGTTTGAAAAAAGGAGGTGATGATTATTTAACAAAACCTTTTGATTTAGAAGAACTTTTGATACGTATCAAAAAATTATTAATTAAAAGAGATAAAATTAGGTCAACGGAAAAAGCACTTCCTGTAATTTTTAATTTCGGACAAAATTGGATAAACTTTGATAGCCATCAAGCAAAGGGAGTAGATGGTTTGATTGATTTAACTAAAAAAGAAACTTTACTGCTTAAGTTATTAATAGAAAACAAAAATTCAGTGGTAAGCAGAGAACATATTTTAAAAGTAGTTTGGGATTATAACGTGATTCCAAATACTAGAACAGTTGATAATTTTATGCTTAGCTTACGCAAATACTTTGAAACAGATCCTAAAAACCCAGTATTCTTTCACTCATCGCGAGGAATAGGATATAAATTTGTAGAACCAGTAGCTGTAATTGCTTAAAAAAACTATCTCAAACCAACTTCAAAATGAAGTTGGTTTTTTTTTATTTATTAACGAATAAAAGTCTACCATTTAGCTATTTATAAATTAAAAGAATTAAATCAATAAAATAATTTCAAATAGTAAAACAAAACACTAACATTTGTGCTTTCAAAATTATACAGTAAACAAATCAAATGAAAATAGGAATTGTGTGTTATCCAACCTACGGTGGTAGCGGTGTAGTAGCTACCGAACTAGGAAAAGCATTAGCACAAAGAGGGCATCAAGTACACTTTATAGCCTATAAACAACCGGCTAGATTAGACTCATTTATGAGTAATATTTTTTACCATGAAGTAAATGTGAGTACTTATCCATTATTTGATTTTCCTCCATACGAAACTTCATTAGCAAGTACTTTAGTAGATGTAGTTAAATTTGAAAAATTAGATATTCTTCATGTGCATTATGCTATTCCGCATGCATCGGCAGCTATTATGGCCAAATTAATATTGGCCACTGAAGGTATAAATATACCGGTAATAACTACTCTACATGGAACTGATATTACTTTGGTTGGAAAAGATTCATCGTTTGAACCTGTGGTTACTTATTCCATTAATCAATCAGATGGCGTAACTTCAGTTTCCGATTCATTGAAACAAGATACTTACAGACATTTTAAAACAAAAAAACACATAGAAGTCATTCCAAATTTTATTGATGTATCACGTTTTCAAAAACAAGCAAAAGAACATTTTAAAAAAGCCATTGCACCGCAAAATGAAAAATTAATTGTTCATACTTCAAACTTTAGAAAAGTTAAAAGAGTGGAAGATGTGATAAAAATATTTGGTAAAATAAATGAGAAAATTCCTTCAAAACTACTTTTAGTTGGAGATGGACCAGAACGCCATCATGCAGAGATGCTTTGCCGTGAATTAAATTTATGTGGAAGCACACTATTTTTGGGCAAACAAAATCCTGTGGAAGAAATTTTAAGTGTTTGCGATTTATTTTTGATGCCCAGTGAAACAGAAAGTTTTGGGCTATCTGCATTAGAAGCAATGGCTTGTCAAGTACCTGTAATTGCAAGTAACGCAGGTGGAATTCCTGAGTTAATACAAAACGGAATTTCTGGATTTATGGCAGAGGTTGGTAATGTAGATGAAATGGCTGCAAAAGGAATTTATATTTTAGAAAATGAGGAACGATTACATCAATTCAAAGCAAATGCTTTGGCACGTGCCTTAGAATTTGATATCAATAATATAGTTCCAATTTACGAAAGTTTTTATTTGAAAATTTTAAGCGAGCAAACTAAATAAAAAAACAATTCAATGAACTTACTCAAACAAAAAATTGGAATTTTAGGCGGTGGTCAACTTGGGCGAATGCTTATTGAAGAAGCACTTCGCTTAAATGTAAATGTTAATATTTTAGAAAACTCAAAAGACTGTCCTTGCTATCATTTGGCGCATGAATTTATTGAAGGTTCATTGACTGATGAAGCTAAAATAATGGAATTGTCCGCTATAAGTGATGTGCTCACTTTTGAAATTGAGCATGTAAACACGGAGGCTTTAATAAAATTAGAAGATGAAGGAAAAACCATCATTCCATCGCCCAGGATGTTACAAATTATTCAGGATAAAGGTATACAAAAACAATATTATACCGAACATCATGTTCCAACTGCACCTTATTTTTTGGTAAATAATAAGAGCGATTGGAACGAAGCAATTACAAAATTAGACACTGAAAAATTTGTTGCAAAAACCCGAAAAGATGGTTACGATGGCAGAGGAGTTACCATACTTAATAGTCAAGCAGTATTGGCCAACAACTCCTTAATACCTTACGATGTTCCTTGTTTATTAGAAGCATTTATTCCTTGTGAAAAAGAAATTTCGATTATTGTAGCACAAGATATTTTTGGTACTACTGTTGCTTATGAAGCAGTAGAAATGGAGTTTGAGCCTGAGGCCAATCTGGTAACTTATTTATTTAGTCCGGCCGATATCAGCAAACAAATTGCTGAAAAAGCAAAGTTTGTTGCCATTCAAACTATCAATCAATTTAAAAGTCCGGGTGTGTTTGCTGTAGAAATGTTCATTACATTGAATGGCGATATTTTAGTGAATGAAATTGCTCCTCGTCCGCATAATTCTGGCCATCATACAATAGAAGCAAGTTATACATCTCAATACGAACAATTAACACGAATAGTTTTGGGACTACCTGTTGGCTGTGTTGGCTTAATTAAGCCTGCAGCAATGATTAATTTGTTAGGCGATAAAAGTTTTTCGGGTGCTTATGCCATTAAAAACTTAGATCAATTACACCAAATTGAAGGAACTTACTTACACTTATACGATAAAAAAGAAAGTAAGCCAATGCGAAAAATGGGGCATATTACAGTGCTTGCAAACTCCATAGATGAGGTAAAAGCTAAAGCAAATAAAGTAATGAATTTAGTAGGTTTTGAACCCATTAAAACTTTGTAAAACTAACTACCAAGCATCATCTATTAACTCATCATCATGAATAGATTCGTTTGCATTCATTGCTTTTGATTCATGTTTATTCCTTGATTTTTTATTCAAAAACCAAATAAAAGTAACATTGGCATAAACTGAATTACTTCCGTTAAAACTAAAATCGTTTACAATTGAATTGTTATTTTCATTGGTAAAAAATACTTTTTGATTTCCAACAAATCCGGCTTGAAACAATATCATGTTGGTTTTATTTACCATCCTAACATCTCCCAGGAATTGGTAATTCCTTTGTCTAAGTATTAATGTAACATTTGTTGAATCAACACTTAACTTGTTTTGATAATGATTGATTCCACCACTGGGTCTACAAGTAAAACCATAAAATATTTTTTGGACTTTAGTTTGTTTCTTCCAATTAATAACAAAAGGAAGTGTAACATTTAACATTGATTTTTCACTGGTCTTATACTTAAATCCAAGAATTGGCAAAAACAAAGGTTCGCCAAATAAATAGGTAAAAGTAAGGCCCGCTCTGTATGAAAACTTATTATTTACTTTTCTCATGTACATCATCATTCCTGAGTACCTATATGTGGCATCGGGTAAAGTATATTCGTCTTCGTTGGCAAATGCGTTAGCTGCAAATAAAAACGTGTTTTTAGCTGAAGTATGAAAAAGTCCAGAAAGACCAATTTTTAAATTTACAAGAGTTCTATTTAAATTTTCATGACCAAAATTCACTTTACCAATTTGAAGTGAAGGCAAAACATTGATTTGACTGTATTTTAAAACACCCTCTTTTTTTGTAAAGCTTGAATAAAGAGAATGTTTGTAGCCAATTAAAAACTTGGTATTGCTGAAATTATATTTACTATCAGATATTGAATCGTTGAATTTTAACTTACTAATTGATTGTGAATTGAGCGAAAAAGTTAAATTATTACCTAAATAATTTTTTGACTGTGCATTGGCTTTACCAATTAAAAACAGCAAGAATGTAGCAAAAAAAAGCTGTTTGTTAAAACGCAAAAATGCCTTATTGAACCAATGGTTCAATAAGGCATTTGTTATTTTTTTTAAATGCTTAGGCATTAATTAATTGCTTGTATGCAGTTGCGTCCATAAGTTCCGAAATTTCAGCTTCATTACTTATAGTACATTTTATCATCCAACCATTTCCATAACAATCATTATTCACGTTTTCAGGAGCTGCATCTAAATCTGCATTTAACTCTAAAACTTCACCCGATAAAGGCATGAATAAATCAGAAACAGTTTTAACAGCTTCTACTGTACCAAAAACTTCGTCTTTAGCAATCGTTTTTCCTTTACTTGGAATATCTACGTAAACAATATCGCCTAATTCATGTTGTGCAAAGTCAGTAATACCAATGTATGCTACATTGCCTTCAATGCTAACCCACTCGTGGTCTTTGGTGTATTTTAAGTTTTCTGGAAAGTTCATTTTATTTTCTAAATTTATGGTTATTTTTATGGCAGCAATTTAAGATTTACAATCAATATACAAAATCAAATTTCTATTAATTAATTGGCCAACAAAAATTATAAATTTTGCTTTATTGTTGCTAAAGCAATTACACATGAAAAAACAATATCAATCACTCAAAGAATTTTACCCTTTTTATTTGAGCCAACACCAAAACAAAACAAGTAGAATGCTACATTTTATTGGAACCAGTTTATTTATTTTTATGTTCTTTGGCTCGTTTATATTTCATGAAGTTACTATTTTATTGTTTTCACCAATTTTAGCATATGGATTTGCATGGATTGGTCATTTCTTTTTTGAAAAAAATAAACCTGCCACCTTTCAATATCCTTTGTATAGTTTAGCTTCTGATTTTATTCTTTATTTTGAAATGTTATCGGGTAAGGAAAGTTTTGATGCAAAGCAAAATTAGCTGTAAAGGATATTTTATTAAAAAAAACCTATTCGGATTTTGAATTTTTTAATTCGAATTTATACCAATTCCATTTTGTTTTCTCCGTTATTTGGTTTGTTATTCCATTGCTTTTAAGCAACTTTTCCAAAGTAATTCGGCCGTTTTATCCCAACTAAATTCTGCTTGTCTTTCTAATCCTTTTGCCATTAACGTTTGTTGTAATGCTACATCTTTACTCAACAAAACCATTGCATAAGCAATGCTTTCGATGCTATTTGGATTAATTTGAACAGTGGCACCCTCCCCTATTTCTTTCATAGATGAAGTATTACTACAAATAACAGGAACCCCACATTTCATGGCTTCAATAATTGGAATTCCAAAGCCCTCAAATAATGAAACATAACACAAGGCAAAAGCAGTAGCAGTTATTTTTGCTAAATCTTCATTGCTTAAATAACCAGTAAATATCACATCGTTTTTATATTTCATTTGGTTAAAAACATTACTCACAGCATTAGTTTTCCATGCCATTCTTCCTGTAAGAACTAATTTAAAATTACTGTTAGTTTGGCTTTTAAATGAATCAAATGCTTGTAGTAAACTAGCAACATTTTTACGAGGATGAATAGAACCTACATAAAGAAAATAATCAAATCCTGCGCTATATTTTTCTTTTATTTCATCTTTATCAGTTTTTGAAATTTGCTGAAACAAATTGTTAGCACCGTTATAAACTACATCTATTTTAGCGGGATTTATTTGGTATTTATCAAAGATATCATTTTTTGAAAACTGACTAACAGTAGCAATTCTATTCACTTTATTGGCAAATTTTGGTGAATTTTTTCGCATGTATTTCAAGTGCGATTTTTGAATTCCATCTTCAAAATGTTCAAATGCTAAATCGTGAATAACACATAACTGTTTAGTTTTTGTAGTTAAACAGGCAAAACCATCAGGACTTAAAAATAAATCGGGTTGGTGTTTTTTTAACCAAAAAGAAACAGAAATATTAAACCAAATATTCCAAAGAATTGGATGCCTAGCAGGTGGTGGAATTACAACTGGAATTACATTTTTTGCATAAATATAACTTTGGTTAAAAGCACGGTCAAATAAAAAGTAGAATTGAACTTGTGGATTGTTAAATACCATTCGCTTTAAAGTTTCATTGGTAAAATGACCAAATCCTTCTAATTTGTTTTTTAACAAAAACCGAGTGTTTACAGCTATTTTCAATTGTTGGTTTTTTCTATTATGGGCAAAAATGTATTATTTTTCGATGATAAAATAATTTGTGCAAATAAATTTTATTTTTTATGTGGTTTCAACTTTATTTAAACCACATGAAAAAGCCAACACTTTTCTAAAACATTTATCAGAAATTAGAAACATGAATAGAATTATTCTAAATTGCAACCAAATGATGAATCTTACACAGTTGAATTTTGGGAAAAAAGCCATAATTACTAAAGTAAATGGGCAATTATTAGCGCTCAAACTTTTTGAAATGGGAATATTACCTGGTGAAACAGTGGCGCTTTCAAATGTAGCTCCTTTTGGCGATCCAATAGCCATTAATTTGAGTGAAAGTAAAGTTTGTTTGCGCATGCAAGATGCAAAATGTATAGAAATTAAATTAATAGATTAATTGGAACAAAAAGAAATAACAGTTGCGCTTGTTGGCAATCCAAATTGTGGTAAAACCAGTTTGTTTAATGCACTAACAGGTTTGAACCATAAGGTTTCAAATTTTCCAGGCACAACCGTTGAAAAGAAAACTGGTTCGTTTAAATTAAGTAGTTCTAAAACTGCGCATATCATTGATTTGCCTGGTACTTACAGCCTTTATCCTAAAAGTGCTGATGAGCTAGTTACCTACGATATTCTTAGAAATAAATCGGAAAACTACTATCCCGATTTAGTTATTTTTATTGCTGATGCCAGTAATTTAAAAAGAAATTTATTGCTTTTCACCCAAGTAGCCGATTTGGAAGTTCCTGTTATACTAGTACTGAATATGCTAGATGTAGCCGAACGAAGAGGCATAAAATATGATATTGAAAAATTAAAAGAGAAACTTAAAGTTCCAATTATTTGCATCAATGCACGAAAAAAAGAAGGCATTGAAAAAATAAAAGCAATTTTATTGGATGAAAAAGCAAGGATTACTGCTCAGTTTTTTAGCCTACAAAAAGTAAATCCCAAATTGCTCGATGAAATTGCTACTATAAACGATAAACGTAACAAATATTCAGCTTTACAATATTCAATCAACGCATCTAACTTACTAACAGAAAAAGCAATCAAACTGAATGAAATATTTAACAAATATGAATTTGATTGCATTGGTTTTCAAGAAGACGAAGTTTTAACTCGTTATCAAATTATAGATGAAGCGGTAAAACATGCACGCATCAAAAATATTACACAATTAAAAGCTTCCATTACTGCCAAAGTTGATAAAATATTGACCCATCGCTATTATGGAATTTCTATTTTTTTAGTGCTACTTTTAATGGTTTTTCAAGCCATGTTCAGCTGGAGCGAATACCCAAAAGAATGGATTGAATATGGTTTAAAAGTATTTACCGATTATATTCAAAACACATTACCACCAGGCGTTTTAAACGATTTAATTGTGCATGGAATTTTAGCAGGCTTAACCGGTGTATTAATTTTTTTACCTCAAATCATTTTACTGTTTTTATTCATTGCCATTTTAGAAGATGTGGGTTACATGGCTCGTGTTGGTTTTATAATGGATAGAATTATGCGTCCGTTTGGGATGAATGGGAAATCAATTGTTCCATTAATAGGCGGAATGGCTTGCGCTGTTCCAAGTATCATGGCTTCGCGGAGCATTGAAAACAAAAAAGAACGTTTAATAACTATTTTGGTAACTCCGTTAATGAGTTGCTCTGCACGCTTACCCGTTTACACTTTGCTCATCAGTATGTTACTAAAAGACACTGCCAAATGGGGTCCCTTTAACGTGCATGGATTAATACTCATGCTCATGTATTTGATTGGTTTTTTTGCTGCCATTATGAGTGCTTGGATGTTTAAATTTTTTATCAAACAAAAAGAAAAAACATTCTTTATTTTAGAATTACCAGGCTATAAAATTCCCTTAATTTCAAATTTGTTAATTACCATTTATGAAAAAGGAAGCGCTTTTGTATTTGGAGCAGGAAAAATAATTATTGCAGTTTCGGTTATTCTTTGGGTTTTAGCATCTACTGGGCCGCACTCTAATATTCAAAACATAGAAACAAAATACACTGCCATTATAAATAACGACACCACTTCAGCAATAGCAAAAAAAGAATTGAGTTTACAAATGAATTCCCAAAAACTAGAAGCAAGTTATGCAGGTGAATTTGGTAAATTAATAGAACCCATCATCCGTCCTTTGGGCTTTGATTGGAAAATAGGAATTGCCTTGCTAACATCCATGGCAGCCCGTGAAGTTTTTGTTGGAACCATGAATACCATATACAGTGTAAACGATGATGGAGATAATAGTTTTGGACATATTAAAACCAAAATGATGGCCGAAATAAATCCACGTACAGGAAAGCCAAGTTATAATACTGCCACGTTCTTATCGCTGCTTATTTTTTATGCTTTTGCTTTGCAATGTATGAGCACAGTAGCCATTGTAAAAAAAGAAACAGATAGCATCAAATGGCCCATTATTCAGTTTATTTATTTAACTACTTTGGCTTACGGTAGTAGCTTTTTAGTTTATAATTTATTTAGTTAGAAGGGCTGCTGGCAACTATATTAATTATGAAAACAAAAGATTTAAATATAAAAGACGATGAACTTGATTCAAATAAAACTTTTGTTTTAGAAAATTTAAGTGAATCTGTAAATAAATTGAATTTGGTAAATGAAGGAAAACTAAAAACTCGAAACGCTGAAGAGCTATTTGATGAGTTATAAAATAATGCCCTTGTTTAGCGAAGAGTCACCAACGAGAACTATATTGATATTTTTGTCATAACTAAAACTATTTGTTACTATTGCAAACCTATTTTAGGATAAAAACCTAACTATGAAAAAAACACTAGAATTAACTGGATTACCAGAAGAATTAGGCCATACCGAAGGCATCAAAAAATTCATCAGTAAATATCATGGCATTGCTGCCAATGAAATTTCGGACATGGTGTTTCAAAAAAAATCGATTGATGCACGCAAAAAACCAGTTAGAATTAACTTAACTGTTGATGTTTTTATCAATGAAAATCCTGCAAAAGAAAACATTGAATTTGATTTTAAAAATGTAACCAATGCGCAAGAAGTTGCCATTATTGGTGCGGGTCCTGCGGGTTTATTTGCTGCTTTGCAATTAATAGAATTAGGTTTAAAACCTGTCATTTTTGAACGAGGAAAAAACGTTAAAGAACGCAGACGTGATTTAGCCAATATTACCAAAAACAATACGGTAAATCCTGAAAGCAATTACTGCTTTGGCGAAGGTGGCGCAGGAACCTATAGCGATGGTAAATTATATACACGTGCATCCAAGCGTGGCGATGTAAATCGAATTTTAAAACTATTGGTTTACCATGGTGCCGATGAAAGTATTTTATACGAAAGTCACCCACACATTGGTACTAATAAATTGCCACATATTATTGAAAAAATCAGGGAAACAATTACTAACTGCGGAGGCGAAATTCATTTTAACTCCAAACTCACCGACATAGAATTGGACGGTGATAAAATAAAGTCAATTACTATCTCCAATAATGAAATCCAACATTCAAAATTCAACATCCAAAATCTAATTTTGGCAACGGGTCATTCCGCACGAGATATTTTTGAATTGTTGCACCGCAAGCAAATCATGATAGAAGCCAAACCATTTGCATTAGGCGTTCGGGTGGAACATCCACAAGCATTAATTGACAGCATTCAATATCGCTGTGGAACGCAAAGAAGCGAATATTTGCCAGCGGCAAGTTATAGCTTAGTGGAGCAAGTAAATGGCCGTGGAGTGTTTAGTTTTTGTATGTGTCCGGGTGGAATTATTGCACCTGCCATGACTGCTCCTGGCGAAATAGTGGTAAATGGTTGGAGTCCTTCTAAACGAAATAATCCTTTTGCCAATTCGGGCATGGTGGTTTCAATTAATGCCGAAGATTTTAAAGACTTTGAAAAATATGGACCATTGGCTGGCATGTATTTTCAAAAAATGGTGGAGCAAAATTGTTTTGAACAAGGCAATCAAACCTTGCAAGCACCTGCCCAACGCATGATAGATTTTGTGAATAATAAATCATCATCTACATTACCCAATAACTCTTATTTACCGGGAACGGTAAGTAGAAATTTAAATGAAATATTGCCCAATTATGTAGCAAAAAGTTTACAAGGAGCTATGAAAGCTTTTGGAAAAAAAATGAATGGTTATTATAGCAACGAAGCTATTTTATTAGCTACCGAAAGCCGCACTTCATCGCCAGTTCGCATACCAAGGAACAAAGAAACATTTGAGCACATTCAAATAAAAGGTTTGTATCCGTGTGCTGAAGGTGCGGGCTATGCAGGCGGAATAGTAAGTGCCGCCATGGATGGGGAAAATTGTGCCAAGGCAATTGGCATGTCTTTAGGATAATAATTTACTGTAACATTTTTATGTTTGAATACGTTACACAAACTAAAATTATTAAAAATGAACATCATCAATTTACAACTATCAAAAAAAGCAGTTTTATCATTTGCTTGTATTTTTCTTTCATTTATTTCATTTGCACAAGTTTCCCAAAGTGATACATTATATGTAAAAAGCATGTATTTTTATCAAAATGGAAAGTTTATAAGCTTTGCAAAAGTTAAAAAAATGTGCGCGCAATTTCCAGAAACACAATCAAAAATAAAAACCATTAAAAAATTTCGATTGTATGCATATCCGCAAGCTGTAATTACAGGATTGTCAGTTGGATTTGGACTGGGACAAATATTAAACAATAATGTAAACATTAACTCGGTAATGCTACTTAGCAGCGGTTTGGTTTGTCATATAAACTTATATTTCCAACAGAAAATAAAACAAAATCAAATGAAAGAATTAGCAGAATTGTATAATCAACATTTGAATTAGTTTAAAAATTCAATATTTAAAATAAGTACTCAATTAATCAATTATTCAAATTCCACTTCTTTTTATTTATAATTGACCGTTGATTTTTCAATCAACAAATTATAAATGAATAAAAAACTAAATTTATTAGATAGCATCATGCTCATCATGGGTAGCATGATAGGCTCAGGAATTTTCATAGTTTCAGCCGGAATGCTTAGCGAATTAGGAACGCCAACCATGCTCATTTTAGCTTGGGTAGTAACTGCTATTCTTACCATTTTTGCTGCGTTAAGTTATGGCGAATTAGCCGCATTAATGCCTAAAGCCGGTGGGCAATATGTATATTTAAAAGAAGCCTATTCCCCATTGTTTGGTTTTTTGTATGGTTGGACATTATTTACCATAATTCAAACAGGAACCATTGCTGCCGTGGCCGTGGGTTTTGCAAAATTTACAGGCGTTATTTTTCCGATTTTTAGCGAAAAAAATATTTTATTTTCTTGGATAATAAGCAATTCATATACTTTAAATATTAGTGCTGCACAACTGTTAGGCATTTCATTGATAGCACTGCTAACCATTTTCAATTTTGGGAAAGTAAAACATGCAGCCTTGCTTCAAAACGTTTTTACCATAGCTAAAATTGCTTCATTGTTGTTCATAATTTTTGCAGGTTTGTATTTTATTTTAACCAATAAACAAGTATTAGCACCCGTTCAAAACTTATCAACTCCATTAAAATTATCAACTCCATTAACTTTTAACATAGGCATTTTTGCGGCAGCATTAGTAGGCTCCATTTTTAGTGCAGATGCTTGGAACAACATTACTTTTACAGCAGGTGAAATAGAAAATCCTAAGCGAAATTTACCTTTATCGTTATTAATTGGAACAGGAAGTGTTTTGTTTTTATATGTATTGATCAATTTTATTTACATCAATGCACTTTCTATTTCCGAAATTCAACATGCAGAACAAAGCAGGGTTGGTACATTATTATTACAAAAAGTTTTTGGCGATAATGGTGCAATTATCATGGCAGTGTTAATTATGGTGTCAACTTTTGGTTGCGTGAATGGAATCATTTTAAGCGGTTCACGCGTTTATAAAGTAATGGCCGATGAAGGATTGTTTTTTAAACAAGCCAGCGAATTAAACAAACATCAATCGCCACAAAAATCATTGATTTACCAAGGAATTTGGGCAAGCATATTAGTGCTTTCTGGTTCTTATGGCGACTTGCTGGATTATGTAGTATTTGCAGTTTTAATATTCTATATTTTAACAGTTGGTGCTGTATTTGTTTTACGCAAAAAATTGCCAAATGCTGAACGACCTTATCAAGTAATTGCTTATCCAATATTGCCAGCGGTATACATCATTATGGCAATCATCATTTGCGTAAGTTTATTGATTTTTAAAACAGCTTTTGCCTTTTCTGGCTTGTGTTTGGTATTATTAGGAGTACCCGTTTATTATATTTTAAAAAAGAAAAATGGTCAAAATAATTAGTCTTTATTTTCTAATTTTATTTTCTAATTTTTGCTTTGCAAGCAATGATTCATTGTGGTATAAAAACACTTCATATTTTTTGAGAACAAATTTGCATCATGGATTTATTTGGTCGCATTCAGCCAGCGCAGAACATTCAAGTAATGCATTGGTATTGGGTTTGGAATTTGAATTACTTCGAAAACGTAACGATAATTTCGATAGTCACTTTAACAAAAAAGGATTTTTAACGGGATTTGGAATCAATTATTTTTATTTTGACAATACCATTTTTGGTAACAATGTAAATGCATTTTATACCTTAGAATCTACCTTCATTAAAACAAAAAAACTTAATTTGGGAATCAAAGCAAATGGTGGATTTAATTTTGTGAGCAATCCGTATGATAAAATTTCAAATCCATTAAACAGGTCGTTTAGCAGTTATATTAATTTTTATTTAGGATTAGGATTAGTTGCTAATTATAAAATAAATGATGCAAATGAAATAAGCGCCAAAGTAATGCTGAATCATTTTTCAAATGGCGGAAATAAAAGTCCTAATTTAGGTGTAAATTTTTTTACAGCAGCTTTATCCTACCAAATTAACATTGCGCCTAATGTTTCAAAACCACTAGATTTAAAGAGAAGAAACGGACCATTTGAAAGCAAAAATAATTGGCAAATAGCGGCTTATGCAACTTATAAAAATACACCAGTAAGTTTGGATAAATATTTTTGGGTAAATGGAATTGCAATGAGTTATCATCATCCATTTGGCATAAAAAAAGCGCATGCTTTGGTGCTTGGCGCAGAATTGATCAACGATCAATCAATTGAATATAGAATGTGGTTTGATAAACGTGATTCGTTAAATTATTTGAGAGTTGGTTCTTTAATTGGACACGAGTTTTTATTCCACCGATTTACTTGGGGACAATATTTTGGGGTGTATTTATACAAAGAAGTGCCTTATTTTAACTGGATTTACCACAGGCATACCATTGCTTATAAAATAAATAAAAATTGGAGTGTAGGTGTTTCATTATTTGCAAATAACCAAAATGCAAATTTTACAGATTATAGAGTTATTTATAGATGGAATACAAAAAAATAATTATTTTTTCCAGCGTTCGGAAACTTCTAAATTGTAGTTTATAAAATCCAAAACTCCTTTGTCGTAAATTGCATTTCCTAATGAATTTCCATTTTCGTCTAATACATCTTTTGTAAAATGCGATTCAAATATTTTAGGGGAAATAAATGAATAACTGTTACTAAAACTTACTAATTTACCAACTACTTGTGACAATTGTAAGCAAGGCATTTTACCTCCTTTTCCCGAGGATACGCCAATAAATGCAAAAGTTTTTTCATTGAATAAATCAATAAAATCCTTCACCCCTATTGCATTATACATGTTTAATAATTCAGGTGTTGCACTCCAGTTATATTCTGGCGAAATGGTAATGACCAAATCGGCATTTCGCCAATTAGTTATCAAATTTTCCTGAAAAGTAGTCAAATTATTTTCATCTACTTTTCCTTGATTAATTAATGGTAAATCATAAAAAGTAAAATCAACCACACTGCTTAAATGGTTCAAGTTTTTTAACTGCAATTGGATGGCTTTTGCCACGCGTAAAGTATTATTATTTGCTCTGGCCGAGCCACTGATGATTGCTACGTTCATTTAAAATATTTAGTTTGTAAACTTTTTAACAAAACGATAGATGTTAAAGTTTTGCTGATTGCTAATTTGTTGGAGTTCGTTTAAAATTTGCTCAAAATTTAAATCTTTAACTCTTTGATTTTTAATTAGCATCACTGCTTTTTCAGCCAATAATAAATTCTTTTTATCAAATAAATTATCTGCATGCTGGTGTTTAATAATTGCCAATTCTAATGCTTGCATTCCTTCATATTTGTGAGCAATAGTTTTTACAACAGGCGTTTCCCAATCGCTGGTAGCGTTACCATGAGTTAGTGCACACAAATTTTTATAAAAAGTATCCGCACCATTCCTATCCGATTTATTTAAAACAAAAACATCGGCAATTTCCATTACACCACTTTTGATGGTTTGAATGTCATCGCCAGCTTCAGGTACTAAAACCAAAACAGTGGTATCGGCTAAACTAGCTATTTCCACTTCACTTTGGCCTACACCCACAGTTTCAATGATTACATAATCAAAATTAGCCGCACGAATTAAATCAGCTACTTCAAAAATTTTAGGAGACAATCCGCCCAAACTTCCTCGGGTGGCCATGCTTCTAATAAAAATATTTGGGTTTAAAAAATGTTCCTCCATTCTTAACCTATCGCCCATTAATGAACCTTTATTAAAAGGCGAACTTGGGTCAACGGCAATGATGGCTACTTTTTTGTTTTGGCTTAATAAATGTTTTGCAAACGCATTGATTAGAGTACTTTTACCTGCACCAGGTGGGCCTGTAACACCAATAATTGGAACTTTTTTATTAAAATTTATTCCTTCTAAAAGTGATTCATAGCCTTCACTATTATTTTCTACTAATGAAATTGCGCGAGCTAAAGCACGTTTATTTCCATTTTGTAAATCAACTAATAACTGTGAAAACATACGAATAAATTATTTTAGCAAACTAAAGTTCCAACGGTTTCACCTTGACAAACTTTTAAAAAGTTACCTTCTTTATTCATGTCAAAAACTACAATTGCTAATTTATTTTCTTGGCAAAGTGTAATTGCAGTCATGTCCATTACGTTTAAACCACGTTCGTAAACTTCTTGGTAACTAATGGTATCAAATTTAGTAGCATTGCTATCTTTTTCAGGATCGGCAGTATATATTCCATCCACACGTGTTCCTTTTAAAACTAACTCCGCACCCACTTCTACTGCCCTTAATGAAGCCGCTGAATCTGTTGTAAAATATGGATTTCCTGTTCCTGCTCCAAAAATTACAACTCTACCTTTTTCTAAATGTCGGATGGCACGTCTGCGAATAAAAGGTTCACTAATTTGTTCCATTTTTATGGCAGAAAGCAATCTAGTTTTGATACCATATTTTTCAAAAGCACCTTGCAAAGCCATGGCATTGATAACAGTTGCAAGCATTCCCATATAATCTCCTTGCGCCCTATCAACTATTCCTCCAGCCACACCTTGTACACCTCTAAAAATATTACCACCACCAATAACAACGGCAACTTCCACACCCATATCAGCAACTTGTTTTACTTCACGGGCATATTGTTCTAATATTTTAGGATCAATACCATATTGTTGATCGCCCATTAAGGCTTCACCACTTAATTTTAAGAGTACGCGTTTATATTTCATTTTGAATATTTTTATAAAATTAACAATAATTTATTAAATGCAATAATAGTACAAAAAAAAAGTCCCTTGTGAGGGACTTTTAAAGATTTTATTAACCAAGTGCTACTCGCTTGAAAGCTTTAACTGTTAGGCCTTTTTCAATACTATCTAACATTTGTGTTATAGTTTTAGAACTATCTTTTACAAATTCTTGATTTAAAAGTGTATTATCTTTATAGAATTTACCTAATTTACCTTGAGCAATTTTTTCTAACATGGCTTCTGGTTTACCTTCGGCAATGGCTTGATCTTTTCCAATTTGAATTTCACGTTCAATGATTGAAGCATCCACGCCATCTTTATCTAATGCAATTGGATTCATTGCTGCAATTTGCATGGCAACATCTTTTCCAGCTACAAAATTTGCATCGCTAGCAGCGTTGTTTAGTGAAACTAAAACACCTAAACGATTAGCAGCATGAATATAAGGAACAATGTTTTCACCTTCCATGATTACATAATTGATCACATCAATTTTTTCACCAATTTTACCAACTTGCTCTAATAATTTTTCTGATAATGGTAAGCCATCCATTGTTAATGCTTTTAAAGCATCAACGTTAGCAGCTTTATTAGCTAAAGCTAAATCAGCAATTTGATTTGCAAAAGCAACGAAATCTTCATTTTTTGCAACGAAATCAGTTTCACAAGTTAAGTGAATAATAACTCCTAATTTTTTATCTGCTGAAGTTTTTGCAATAACTGCACCTTCTTTGGCATCTCTATCCGCACGAGCAGCTGAAACTTTAGCTCCTCTTTTACGTAATAAATCAACTGCTGCTTCAAAATCACCATTGGTTTCAGTTAAAGCTTTTTTACAATCCATCATTCCTGAACCAGTCATTTGGCGTAATTTGTTTACATCTGCTGCTGTAATCGACATATATTTTTGTTTATTTTTTATTTAAATTTTTTGAAAAACTCGGAAATTTTGATTAAAATTCATCAAATTCCATTTTGTAAAAAAGAGAATTTGAACCTAAATCCAAATTCTCTTTTCCTTAACAATTATTATAAAAGTTTTATAAATTAAGCTTCAGTTGTTTCAGTTTCTGCCACAACAATTGTTTCTTTATCGCTTTCTTTTTCTTTATCGCTTTTACGTTCAGCCATACCTTCAACAATTGCATCAGTTAAGTATTTAGTAATTAATGCGATTGATTTTGCTGCATCGTCATTTGCTGGAATTGGATAATCAATATTGTTTGGATCAGTATTGGTATCAACTAAAGCAAAAGTTGGAATATTTAAACGCATTGCCTCAGCAACTGCTAAATGTTCGCGTTTTGCATCAACTATAATTAAAGCAGCAGGCGTGCGATTCATATCCGCAATTCCACCAACTAATCTAGTTAATTTTTCTTTTTCTCTGTCTAACATTAAACGCTCTTTTTTGTTGATATTAGTATAAGTACCATCGATACCCATCTTTTCAATCATTTGCATTTTTTTGATAGACTTACGAACAGTTTGGAAGTTAGTTAACATTCCACCTAACCAACGTTCAGTTACGTAAGGCATGTTAACACGTTTAGCTTCAGCTTCAATAATTTCTTTAGCCTGTTTTTTAGTTGCCACAAACATTACTTTGCGACCAGAGCGAATGATATTTTTTAATGCGTGAGCAGCTTCTTCTAATTTAACTGCAGTTTTATTTAAATCTATTAAGTGAATACCGTTCTTTTCCATGAAAATATACGGTGCCATTTTAGGGCTCCACTTACGGGTAAGGTGACCAAAGTGCACACCTGCTTCCAATAATTCTTCTTGAGTAATTTTTGCCATTTTATGTGTACCTTTTGATTAACGTTTAACAAATTGGAAACGCTTACGAGCTTTTTTCTGACCAGGTTTTTTACGTTCAACCATTCTTGGATCACGTGTTGTTAAACCAACTGCTTTTAAGGCAGGTTTCAGTTCTGCATCGAATTTTACAAGCGCTCTTGTAATTCCTAAACTAACTGCTTCGGATTGGCCTGATGTTCCACCACCATTCACAAGTACTCTTACATCATACTGACCAACAGTGTTGGTAACCTCAAAAGGTTTTAAAGCAGCATTTTGCATTACAAGTGATGGAAAGTATACTTTCACATCTTTACCGTTTACCGTTACATTGCCCGTTCCTACTGATAGGTACACTCGAGCAACAGCAGTTTTTCTTCTTCCTAGTGCGTTATTCACTTCCATTTTTAAAATTTAAGTTCTTTTGGTTGTTGAGGAGCATGAGGATGTTCTGCACCTTCATAAACATAAAGGTTGCGGAATATTTCAGCGCCCAATTTGTTTTTAGGTAACATACCTTTTATTGCATGTTCTACAACGTAAGTTGGTCTACGAACCAATAACTGCTTTGCAGTTTCAGTTCTCAATCCACCTGGATGACCAGAGTAGAATTTGTATTCTTTATCGTTTAATTTATTTCCAGTAAAGCGTACTTTACTAGCGTTGACAACTATAATATTATCTCCACAATCAACATTTGGTGTAAAGTTTACTTTGTTCTTTCCACGCAACATGTTTGCTAATCTTGTAGAGAAACGTCCTACAGTTTGTCCCTCAGCGTCAAATACATACCAGTCTTTATTGACAGTAGCTTTGTTTGCCGATATTGTTTTGTAACTCAATGAATCCACAGCTTTATTCTTTTTTTTAAGGGTGGCAAAAGTATATCATTATGTTTACAATAACAAACACTTGTAGAAAAAATTGTAAAAAAAGTTTAAAATAATTCAATTTAACTTAATTTTCTAATTTCTAGAATATTATACTTCACCTATTTTTTTAAATGAGCGCAATGATAATCAAACTTTTTATAAATTGACTTGAAAATTGCTATTTAGAAATATTATTTGCTTTGGAAAAAGCACTTTTTGGGATGAAATTTTAAAACTCATAATATAACAACCGTCTGACGCCTACCTAAACTTATACCTTTGCTCAATCGTTTGACGGTGTGTGTTAAAAATTCTTTTTTATTACCTCAAAAAAACTTGGATATAAAACAGCTGATGAAGCTATTAGCGTTTTACTGAAAATATAATCATCATTCCCATCAAAGGTACTGAGCTTACCACCAGCTTGTTGAACTATAAAAGTTCCACCTGCCACATCCCACGGGTGAAGTCCATATTCAAAAAAACCATCAAATCGGCCACAAGCAGTATAAGCCAAATCAACAGCGGCACTTCCCATTCTGCGCATTCCTTGTGTATTTACCATTAAATATTTTAGTGTGGCCAAATATTTTTCCATTACCTCAAAATCGTAATAGGGAAAACCTGTAGCCAAAAGCGATTTACTTAAATCAGGATTTTGTTTTACTTGAATAATTTGATTATTTAAATACGCCTTACTGCCTTTCCATGCATAAAACATTTCATCTCTATTGCATTCATAAACTACGCCTAATATCAATTCTTTGTTTTGCATAAGCCCAATGCTTACACTAAAAACTGGAAGGCTATGAATAAAATTGGTAGTGCCATCCAACGGATCAATGATCCACATGAATTCTTTTTCTTCGGTGGCAATGGTATCTTCTTCTGTAATGTAACCTGCCTGCGGCAATAATTTTTGCAAACCTGCTACTAACATTTCTTCCGCAGTTTTGTCTACATAACTTACCAATTGGTTAAAGGTTTTGGTTTCCACCTTATCGTAACTAAAACCTTTGCTTTCTTTCATGATGAACTGACCAGCTATTTTAGCCAAAGTGCAAGTATCGATACATAGTTTTTCAAAATTTATCATGTGGTAAAAATAGTATTTATTGTTAAATTAAACATAATAAAAACCCTGAAATATTTGCACAAAGCCAGAGGCTTTGTGCAAATATTTCAGGGTTTTTGGGTGGGAAATTGCATTCGTTTTTTTTAACGGGTTAATCCCGATAGAGTCGGGACCGTTGTTAAAAAATGTTTCGTTCCCACGGAACTTTCTGTCTATAAATTAAAAAAAAAATTGTCTGACGGTAGTTAACTTTAACCGTCTGACGCCTTTCCTAGGCTAGGCCTGCGCGCAATCGTCTGACGGTAGTTAAATTCAACCGTCTGACGCCTTTCCTAGGCTATGCCTGAGCGCAATCGTCTGACGGTTTTAATTTATGCGATATGCAATGCCAAGCAAATAAGAATTGTTTAATCCTCCTTCATTACTTACATTTAAAATGCCGCTTTGGTATTGTCCATAAACTGCCAATTTTTTGTAACCATATGTAATATTTAAAATACCACCCATATCCCAATTATTATAACCTTTGGCTTGTTCATGATTCAGGTATTCATGTTGCGGATTTACCCAAGCCGAAAACAAATAAGCACCATAAGCACCCGCACCTGCCAATAAATAACTAGGACCACTAAAGGTATGTTTATAATTAAAAATTAAGGGTAATTGCACATAGTGTAAATAAATATTTTCAGTGTAAGAAAGTACTTTTTCACCCACAAAATTAGTATAAATTACCTCTCTGGCCGAACCTTTGCGCACATAACTTAAACCTACTAGTGTGTAAAATTTTTCACTCCATTTTGTTTGCAGGTGAGCACCCATTTCTAAACCTACTAGTTGTTGATTAAACAAAGGATGATTAAATAAATTGTTTTGACTAACACCCAACTTTATAAAAAGCTGGGTGTTTTGGTAAATGCTATTAAGCTTTTGTGCACGAACTTGCAGCATGCTTATTCCAAATAAAAATAGATAAAGTTTTTTCATGTTATTTTGCTATGATTAGTTTTTTTGTTTCGGAGAAACCATCTAAAGTTGATAAAGTAACCAAATATAAACCAGATGTTAAGTTTTGAGTATCAATATACTCAATATGGTTTCCGAATTCTACAAAATTGTTATAAACTATCGTTGAAATTTTATTTCCGGATAAATCATATAAGTTGATTTCAATATTTGTTGGATTGACAATATTAAAAATTAACTGAGTTCCGTTTACTGTAGGATTGGGGTAAATTGACATTTCGAAATTTTGATTATGAATTGCAGTAAACTGAGAAGGTGTTTGATCTAATAAATTTGTTTTATCTAACCCAGATTTTTCTTTATATTTTTTTGAATTACACAAACCTAAAATTTCCTCGTCGGTACCTCTTAAACTATTTATATCGGCATTCTTACATTCATCATTAAGCCAAATTCCTGATTCTAATTTTAAAGTGACTTTTGGATTTATTTCATTTTCTGTATTTACAATTATTTCTTTTCCAGCTATTATTTCAGAATTATCACCTATTAAAACACCATCTTCAATAATTATATTTTCACCTGATCTAATTAAAGAATTTTTAGGAATTACTGAACCACGAGGAATAGTAATATTTCCAATTGTAAATATATTGTTAGTGCCCGATAAGTAAGTTTGATTTCCTCCAGGAATAAATGGATTAGAATAAGCTGTTTTAATAACATTGACAGTAAATGCCCTCCAATCTTTAACAGAAACAGTTAAGCTAGGATTTGAACCATCAAATTCCTCTCTTTTGATACTTACCTCATCTCGGTAATTATAAATTTCCCATGGTGTTTGAGCAATTTTTATTATTCCTTTCTCAGTCCAAGTATTATTAATTCTTTCGTTATAAGCTTTTGTTACATCATAAGTAAGAACCATGTTTAAAGGTATTTTTTCATTTTCTATTCTATAGTTTGAAAAACTTGCACTAGAACCAGCATGTTTTCTTTGTAAACGAACCATTAATTTTAGATATACTTTCATACCTTTATTCCAATTAAATACTGTAAAATTGGGCATTGTTAAACAATTATAAGGTACATAAGCCGTTCTAAATCTAATTACGCTGTTTGGTGTATTTGGGTATGCATCTGAAACATAATCAAGTTCTAGTCCAGATTCTTCTATTGAATTTATTCTATTTTCTAAAGTTATTGCAGAACCATTTTTCCAGTAATCTTTGTGAAAAGGAATTGTTGGAAATTTACTCCATTCTGAATATTTATCCATAAATAAATTATAACCATCTGGATTGCTTTCAAACTCTAAAACTATTGCTGCATCAATACTAACCACTTCTACATCAGCTGCTGGGTTAACAACATATTTTGGGATTTCAGTTATTTTACACTGTTGAATTGCAAACCAATTTATTGGTTTTTTTGTTAAATCATTTTCAGTTACACTTGCATAAATATTTCTATCGTTTATGTCGCGATACCTAATTTGTTTTTCATAATCAATACTTTCAAATTTAGGCGGACCCAATAAATTAAATACACCTAAGGTCTGATTATAGATTGCATTATCTGTGCTCTCTAAATAAGTACCATTTTCCAGTCTTCCATTGCTATTATTTGTATTGTTTATTGTTACAAAATTTTGATTCCGTGCACCTGGTAAATTTAAAATGGTTGTTATAGGAGAAGATGTATAGGTTAAACTACCTGTAAAACTATATTTAGTTTGCGAAATACTGGGTGCGGAAATTGTTTGTTCACTTTTTTTAGCACCATTCACCAGATAATCCATTACGCCAATGGCGGCACCAACATAAGGAACGAAAGAAGCAACATTTTTTAAGTCTTTTAAAAAGTTTAATTTAGGGTCATTTGTTTTCTCAACTTTTAACCATTCATTCCAAATACCACTGGATTTTAAATCTGATAAATTATTAAGTGGTTTTCCTGTTTTAGGATCATTTATCCCTCCAGTATAATATTTAAAAAAATCTTTTTCTAGTTTTTTACTCCATAAATCATAGCCTTTATCTAAAATATCATTCGCACTTTTTTCATAGCCAGACCATTCATTATAATACTGTTGACCAGCACCTGCTATTCCTTTTACATCATCCATAAACGATGTTTTGGGAACAGAAGAGTTTCCTCCTCCTGCAGAAGTATTATCCGCTATATTGTGAATGGTAGTACTTTCTCCTTTTAAATCAATTTTTGAAAGTGCTGTTGTGTAAAGTTGAAAATAAATTTTTGCATTTTTATTCATATTTTTCAATAAGCAGGTACAAGGATCATAAGCCACATCAAATTCCCCATAAATCCACTGCAAAATATCTTTATTGGCCTGGTAATTATTTGTGGCTGTCAAATATGCCTTGTTGTTCCATTCATCTAAATGATTAGTAATAGGGTAAGCAAATGAAAATAAAGCTGTACGTATAGATTTTTTAAAATCTGGATTATCATCTTTAGGACGACCCAAACCATCTGTTGGAAATGTTGCTGTAATAAATGCACCATTAAAATCTTCCTTGTTAGGTATTAAGTAATACACCCTTATTTTGCTGGTATATCTGTTATAAATTACAAAATTAGGATATATTTTAACTTCGTTTCCTAATGCCATTTGACAAATCGCAACCATTCTTCCTCCAAAATCCATGGTTAAAATTTCCCATCCATCTTCTGGGTATATATCCAATTTTTGAGGAATAAATGGATCTAAATGATAAATAGATAAATTAGGATTATTTGAATTTGAGTTTGTACGTTTGTAAAAAGGTAATTCTACTGGATCTGCACCATAATAGTTAATTCCTAATATAGTTACTGGATTATTAAATGAACTAAATGTTCTGTTTGCTGTGGTATTATTTGTCCAGTCAAACTTATTTATCCTATTTGAAGTATTATTCCGCCAATCTGAACTGATATTGCTAAAAAAAGATAAATCATGTATTACCCCATTAAGGTCTTTATCTGCTTGTGTTTGCCCATAACTTTTGAAGCAAACTATTGTAAGTATTATTAAAATATAATTTTTCATTTGTTTGTTATTTAATTTTTTTTCCAATAAATTCATCATATAAAATTGGGCTTTTAGTATCGCCTTCCCCATTGGCTAAAGTATCTTTAAAATAGTAATAGGTAAGTTTTAGATTATTCTTTACCTTAACCCCTATACTTCTTTTATCATTAGGAAGTCCATACATACAATGAGGAGAATATAAACTAAAAATAGAACTACCAAATGCACCAACAGCATTAAAAGCATATTCCTTAAATCCTCCAACATTTACTTTATATTTTTTGCTTACGTATCCATCATAAGGAATATTAGTTATAAAACTACCATCAGAGCTGTTTTGTTCAGTAGAAGGTAAAAAACCTATATCTACTTGAATCACCTTAGAAGGATTACTTTTTTTATAACCTTCATAAGTACCAAATAATGTCCAATATCTAGTTGAACTAAATAAAGAATCTATTGGATAGGTATAAAACGATTTTGTTAAAGTATCACTAGTTTTAAAGTTTCGGGTACAGCCTAGCTTGTAATGTTTGTAAACTACTAATGTAACATCAATTTTGCTTGCTTCAGGATACATGCCTCTGAAAAACTGTTTTTGGGTAATTTGTTCAGATCCTAAAAACCACCTACAACTATCAATGTTTGGAGTAAGAACCCTATATCTTAAAGTTACTGGTGCAAAAGTTACACTATCTAATTCATTGAATACAATTGGCCAATTTTTATCAAATTGTCCTTCTTCTATCACAAAATCTGCCTTTACTTCTTCTTGTCCGGCACATGGATTTTCAGGTGCTATTTCCTCTTTGGGGTTGCAAGCAAAGGGAAGTAAAGTAATTGCTGTTAGTAAACTTATAAATAATATTTTTTTCATAATTTTATTGAATTTTGGTTTAATATATTTTAGTACCAATGTATGTGTCTTTAAATTTTAGTTCACTGCTGCCTAGCGGAATAGTATCGGCATAACTGTATTCAATGGTGATTTTTTTAATATCTTTTCTGTCTAGCCAACCATAAACTTTTATAGCGGGAATTTCTGGTACATTTAGGTTCGGAAGCTTTAATACAGCTATATTTTTCATGACAAATGCTTTAGGAGATACTCCACCGTATTCGCACCAATCATAAAAAGAGTAATTGTTATTACCACTTTTATTCCAAATAGAGTTAACATAAGGAATTCCAGAAACCAAACCTACATAAGCTGGATTATCAACTCCATTTTTCCAAAATGTATCATATAATGTAACATTAAATTCAAGATTTGGCTTTGATAAATTATGCCCACGGTAGGTACCATAAATTGGATACTGTGGGTATATAGGCGCACTTGGAGGTAAGGTAAATTTTACTGGCCGTACATAAAATTTTCTTTCAGATGAATCTATACCGTCATCAAAAGGAAAGCAATTTTTGTTTGGAATTCGCTTTACAATTAATTTTACATCGAGCCAGCCTAACGGAAAAGTACTCTTAATTACAGATTGTGTAGACAGAGTTTCTGCACCCAATATCCAAGTATAGCTATCGGCTTTTTGCAAAGCCCTAAACCTAACTTTGTTTCCATAATCAGCAATGGTATCACCTTCAAACCACCTATCTCCAATTAATTCTTCTAACACAAAATCAGCTTTTACTTCTTCTTGTCCGGCACATGGATTTTCAGGTGCAATTTCCTCTTTGGGGTTGCAGGCAAAGGGTATAATAAGTAAGGCTGTTATTAGTTTTAAGAATGTATTTTTCATAACCAAAAAATTATTCTGCTAATTTAGCTTTTAAAGCATCAATTTCTTTTTGTTGTTGTAAAATATACAAAGTTAGTTCTTCTACTTTTTCTAATAATTTTACTTGCATTTCGCCAATGTCTATTTGTTTGTTATTAGCTTCTACTTCGGCTAAACTTGGCACATTGGGTAAGTGGTGGTATTTTTTTATAAATTTTGCCACTTGGCTTAATGGCATAAGTTTATAGTTTTTATCAAACACATAATCAGCATAAGGGTTTTGAAGCGTTACTATTACTTTACGGGCAGATAAATAACCACTGGCATTTACTTTAAATAAATCTTGTGTAGCATCTTTAAATAGAATTTGGCTTTCGGTAATTGTAAAAAAGTTGCGGTTATTGCTGTTAATAAAAAATCCTAATAATGGACTTGATGTGCCATTAGTATTTAAAGTTAAAGCGCCTGAATTTTGAACTTTAAAGGCATCGTTACCACTAGTTCTTTTAACATAAAATTCGCCTCCATTTATAAATAAATTACTATTGATTAAGTCAACTCTATTGTGGTCAACTGCAAATGGTATTGTGGTAACAGATCCATTTAAAGATTGAACTTTAAAAAGAGATGGAAATGTTGTTCCGGGCAATCCCGTAACTACAGTACCCGAAATAGTAACATAATTATTGGTACTTAAAATACCACTTGTTGGGCCTACCCATTGTGCCTTAGCTGAAACTATTGAGATAGTAAAAGCGATAATTAAAAGTTTAATTTTTTTCATTTTGTTTAATTTTATTTTTTCCTTGTTAAGGAATTTGAAGTATTTACTAATAAAATATTTGTCAAATAGCTGCCTAAGCGCAAACAGCCGAGTAGTATCGAAATTGCTTATCTTATTTTTTGTGTTAAGTTTGCATAAATAATTGTTTTGTTTAAAGTGTGAAACATTTATTATCTCAATACATTGGGACAAAATGTGGGTGTTAGTAGCACCCGCATTTTTTGTTTAACAAACATTAATAATTTGACTTGTATTTTATAATTATATTTTAATGTTTCAGTTAAATAAATAATAATCAGTGTTTTAAAAATAGTTGTTTTTTGAATCATTTTAATAATTCAGTATTTATAAGCATTTAGGCACTACATTTATGCTAATTAAATAAATTATTTTGCATTATATAGAAGTGAAAATGCAACAAACTTTTAGTGTGTTTAAACATTTAGTTTAAGCTAATCAAATTTATAAAGCTTCTTTAGTGACTATTTTTTCGAACATGTAAACTTATTTACTAAAAGTGTGTTTAATCAAAATAAAGTAAATCAATTGCAAAGCAATGAAAACTGAACTCAATGAAATAATGATAGACCGAGTAATAGAAATGGCTTGGGAAGACAGAACTCCTTTTGATGCCATTGAGTTTCAATTTGGGTTAAAAGAGGCAGACGTAAAAGTTTTGATGAAAAACAATTTGAAATTCAGTAGCTATAAATTATGGCGAAAAAGAGTTGAAAATTGTAAAACAAAACATGCTGCCAAACGCAACAGTGATATTGATAGATTCAAATGCAATTTACAAAGAAGTATTTCAAATAATAAAATTTCGAAACGATAATGAACCAAAACAAAACATTTATTTTAGCAGGTGCATCAAGCGCCATTGCAAAGCAAACAGCTATATTTTTAAAAGAAAAAGGCTATCAAATTATAGGCGTTAGTACCAAACCAAAAGATTTTGATTATGATGAATTTTACGAAGTTCCAAGTTATGATTTTGGAAATTTCCCAAGCATAGAAAAGCCAATTGACGGATTGGTATATTTTCCAGGAACCATTAATTTAAAACCATTTGCAAGGTTAACAGCAGCAGAATTTAACAACGATTTAGCAATCAATTCGTTGGGTGCAGTTGCATTTGTGCAAGCCTATTTATCTAATTTAAAAAAATCAGAAAATGCTTCAATCGTATTTATAAGTACTGTAGCGGTAAGTACTGGCATGCCTTTTCATAGTTCTATTGCCATGGCAAAAGGAGCAATTGAAGGATTAACAAAAGCATTATCGGCCGAATTAGCACCCAATATTCGGGTAAATTGCGTAGCACCCTCATTGGTGAATTCACCATTAGGAAGTAAATTCATTAGTTCGCCAGAAAAATTAGAGGCCATGCAAAAAAGAAATCCTTTGCGAAAAATTGGAGAACCAACCGACATTGCGAATGCAATTGTATTTTTATTATTAGAACAATCGGCTTGGGTTACAGGACAAGTATTGGCTGTGGATGGTGGAATGAATAATATAAAAAATGGATAATACAACAAACACCTGTCTTCATTTTGATGACATCATGCAAATGGAACAGCGCAAAAGAGCCAACCTCATTAATTCGATTGGTGGCTTTAAAAGCGTGTGTTTGATTGGAACTACAAACAATGAAAATCAAACTAATTTAGCCATTTTCAATTCCATTGTACACATAGGAGCAAATCCGCCATTAATTGGTTTTTTTGTCAGACCTGATTCGGTAGAAAGACATACGCTTTCTAATATTTTAGCTACAGAATATTACACCATTAATCATATTAATGAAACTATTTTTAAGCAAGCACACCAAACAGCTGCACGGTATGAAAAAGAAGTATCTGAGTTTGAAGCTACGCAATTAACACCTGAATTTAAATACGATTTTAAAGCTCCCTTTGTGCAAGAAAGTTTTATTCAATTGGGTGTTCAATTGAAAGAAAAAATAACCATTCAAAGCAATCAAACTATTTTGTTAATTGGCGAAATAAAACTCATTAACTACCCAAGTGACTGTATGGAAAACGATGGTTTTATAAACTTAGAAAAGGCACAAACTATTACTTGCAGCGGACTTGATAGTTATTATAAAACTACTAAAATAGCACGATTAAGTTATGCCAAACCAAATACAACACCAACTATTATTTAATAATACTAATAATTTATTGCCATGCAATGGCCATGTAAATTACTATGGAAAAATATTAAGTGACGAGGAAATATTGCATTATTTTAATGAATTAAATGATACAATAGCATGGAAAAATGATGAAGTAATCATTTTTGGAAAATTGATAATAACTAATAGAAAAGTAGCTTGGTATGCTAACTCAAACATTGATTATACCTATTCCAATATTTCGAAAAAAGCATTGCCCTTTACACCAGCACTTTTAAATTTAAAACAAATTATAGAACAAAAAACGGGCGAAACATACAATGCCTGTTTACTTAATTTATATCAAAATGGAAGCGAAGGAATGGGCTGGCATAGCGATGATGAAAAAGAGCTGGAACCATTATCTTCTATTGCCTCATTAAGCTTAGGAGCTGATAGAAAATTTTCATTGAAACACAAACAAAACAAACAAACTGTTTCCTTAATATTAGAAAACGGTAGTTTGTTAGAAATGAAAAATGAAACGCAATTATTTTGGAAACATGCCTTGCCAAAAACCACCAAAGTACTAGGACCAAGAATCAATTTAACTTTTAGGAAAATGGTGATTTGATGTGATTTGATAAAATAAATAACATAAAAAATTACTAGAACACATCAGATTAAATAGTAGTTTTGGAAATAAAATTAGCATGGAAATAGGAATAGATAGTTTTGCAGCTGCATCGATTGAAAATGAAAACAATACAGCTGAAAATAACAGTCAATCACTGAAAGAATTATTAGCACGAATTGCCTTTGCTGATGAAATGGGATTAAATGTTTTCGGAATTGGCGAACACCACCGAAAAGAGTTTTTAGATGCTTCACCAACTATTATATTGGCAGCGGCAGCAGCCATTACCAAACAAATTAAATTAACCAGCGCGGTAACTGTTTTAAGTGCTGCAGATCCTGTTAGGGTATTTCAAAATTTTGCAACCTTAGATTTAATTTCAAAAGGCAGAACTGAAATTGTAGTTGGCAGGGGTTCATTTACAGAAGCATTTCCATTATTTGGTTACCATGTTCATGATTATGATGAGTTGTTTACTGAAAAACTAAATTTATTACTTGAAATTTGTAAAAATGAAACCATTTCATGGAATGGAAAGTTTCGACCTTCACTGATCAATCAAACTATTTACCCGCGACCATTTCAAAATAAATTACCCGTTTGGTTAGGTGTTGGTGGCACACCAGCATCTTTTGTTAGGGCCGGACAACTTGGATTGCCATTAATGGTAGCAATTATTGGAGGTGAAACGCATCGTTTTAAACCACTCATAGATTTATACAGAGAAGCTGGCAGAAAAGCTGGACATTCGAGTGAGCAATTAAAAGTAGGTTTACACTCATTGGGTTACGTGGCTAACACTACCCAAGAAGCCATTGATGATTACTATCCTGGATATGCTGAAACGTTTACAAAAATAGGAAGAGAAAGAGGTTGGCCACCAGTAACTCGCACAAGATTTGACTCCCAAATAGGTGATTTAGGTGCAATATTAATTGGCAGTCCGGAGGAAGTATCACAAAAAATATTACGCCATAGCGAAGCCTTAGGAGGAATTTCAAGAGTTACTTTCCAAATGGATAGCGCTGGATTATCGCACGAAAAACATTTAAAAGCCATTGAGTTAATAGGTAAAAAAGTAATGCCATTGGTTAATCTATAAACTTAAATTTTCAGTGCCAATATAATTACTTGCAAATTCAAAAGCCCTCAATTCAGAGTAATAATTTCCCTGAATTCCATTCATTGAAAATCCAACATGACCACCTTTTTTGGGTGTTTCTAAATGCAGAAATTTATGCTTTTTAGCCATTTCTACAGGGAAACATAATTTTGATAAAAACGGGTCATTTAAAGCATTTACTAATAAAGTTGGTAGGGTTATATTTGGTAAAAACTGCAGTGAATTGCATTTATTATAATAGTCTTGCGCATTTTGAAAGCCATGCATTTTAGCAGTAACCCGTGAGTCCCATTCTTCAAAAGTTTTCAATTTTTCAATTCCATTTATATCTAATTGATTCGGAAATATTTTACTTTTCTCAATTGTTTTTTTGTTCAAGCTTTTCAAAAAATTAAACATATAAGGTTTGTTAAACCTATTGCCTAAAACCTTAGAGCTTGATGCTAAATCAATTGGCACAGAAAAGGCAAAAGCACATTTTATTTTATTGGATAAATGATTGGCATTTTCACCCAAATATTTCAATAACACATTACCCCCTAAACTAAATCCACCAAGCACCAAATTTTTGTAATTATTTTGATTTAAAATATGTTCAATGATTAATTTGACATCGTCACTTTTTCCCATGTGATAACTGGAAAGTAATCGATTATTTTCACCACTACAGCTCCTAAAATTCATGACACAAACATCGAAATGTAACTCATTGAAATGCTTTACAAATCCTTTGATATACTGAGATTGCGAGCTTCCTTCTAATCCATGAAATAAAATAAGTAATGTTTGATTGCCACTGCAAACCCAATCTAAATCTATAAAATCGCCATCGGCTAATTCTACCCTTTCGCGCTTATAGGCTACACTAACTTTTCGGAACAAAGCAGGAAGCATTGTTTCCAAATGTTTGTTCTTATTCCATTTATTTCCTTTGTAATTGCTTTGTAAAAAGGGCATTTATTTTAAAAAATTAAAAAAAGAAATATAGAATTCCATTTTTGATTAGTTTGTTTTTAATATTTTAAAATATTGTTGATAGTTACTACCATTTATAATTATATAATATAATCCATTTTTCAAGTATTCTGTATCCAATAGATCCATTTCTCCATTCATATTATCAATAATATTTATATTGTTTTTTGATAATAATTTTCCAAAAACATCAAATATGTTTATTTCATATTTTCCTTTTACTACATTTTTAAAAAATAGTTTGGCAGTATTTGTAAAAGGAGATTCTATAGCAAACGATTGTTTTGTATTGTCCATGTCTGCAAATATTCCAACACTTCCAAAAGGATCTAATTCATAAAAACTAGCTATTGAATTATTTAAAACATTGGCGCCTAAGCCTAAATAAATTTTATTATTGATGCTTTCTGCAATTCCAAAAATTGTGGGAATAGTAGGAAATAAAGTGAGCGTATTCCAGGTGTCTAAAACTTGATTATAAGTTCTTATTTCTTTAAAAAAATTAATATTATCATTTCCTTTTCCCATACAAATATATGCAGCATTACTGGTTGAAGTACCAAGGGCAGCATATATTCCTTCTGCGTTAATATTATTTTTCTTTATCCACTTTTCTGTTAAAGCATTATAAGCCCAAACTTCATTCATGGGTGTTCCAAAATGGTTAATTCCACCAACTATATAAGCATTATTATTCAACGAAAAAGAAGTAGCAAATTTTCTTGGATCGGCAGGCAAACTGTCCTTTAAAATCCAAGAATTTAATATTGGATTGTATTCCCAACAATCATTTAATAGATTGGATTGATTCGGTGTACCACTTACCACATAACCTTTATTATTTAATGTAAAAGTGCAGGCATCATTTCTAGGAATTGGAAGTGGTGCAATACTATCCCATTTGTTGGTTAGGGCATTGTATTTCCAGCAGTCAGACAATGCGTTCATGCTTGTAGATGTACCCCCAATTAAAAAACCCTCGTTACCAATTACAAAACCTTTATGACCATAAATTCTGGGAACACCTGGGAAATTTATTTTAGCAGTCCAATTATTTTTAGCCGGATCAAACTCCCACATTTGCGAATTCAAACTTTGGTCGTAACCTTGTCCGCCTATTACATATATTTTATTGTTTATGTTAAATGAAGCAGCTCTATTTACTCCAAAATTTTCCTTAAAAAAAGTCCAAGTATTGCTATCAATATTATAAGCAAACATTTTTATATTAGAAACTTGACCCGAAACACCTTTTCCAACAAAAGCTTGTTTACCATCGGACAGTGCAATGGCAAAATCTAACCCAAAAGGAAAACCTTGAATAGCTTGCCATGAATTTGTGGTATCGTTATATTTATAAAAATCGTTGAACTGACCTGAAAAATTATATCCAATTCCTAATCCTACAAATGGATTATTATTTATCACAAAAGATAAAGCTCTATACCTTGCAGTTCCGGGATAAACTGCTACTTGAGTCCAATTATTTAAATCAGGATTATACTTCCAAAAGTCTTGAAAAATATTACTTACCGAACCATTTATACCCAGCCCAACATAAGCTTTATTATTTAGTACAAAAGCACATGCACTGTTACGTTCTGTACCTCCAAAATTGGCTATATTGCTCCATTTGTTAGTTAAAGGATTATAAGAAAAAAACTCTTTGCGCTGGTGGTTATTGGTGGAGTCGGTTCCTAAACCCACATAACCCAAATTATTAATTGAAAATCCAACAGCAACATTTCTGGATGCTGGCATAGGTGCAATACTAGTCCAAGAATCATTGGTTTCATTATATTTCCAAAATAAGTTAGATACTTTTTTTATAGAATTAGAATAACCTGAACCAACGTAAGCAATATTATTGATGACAAAAGAAACTGGACTTCCAACAGAATCAGGAAAATTATTTTTACCAATCCATACTTTGTTATACTGGTCAAACTGGTAACATTTATTGGTATTTCCAAGCGAAGCACTGCTGCCAGCAACTACAAATATTTTTCCTGAAACTGTAAAACTTGCTGCATTACCTGGAATATTAGGGACAAAAGAACCCATGGTGTTTGTTCCAATATCGTTTAACTGTTTCCATGATTGGCTTTTCAACTGAAATTGAAAAAACAAAAAAAGTAAAAAGACGAATAATGGTTTTTTCATAAAATTTAAATGGTGTTATCAAATATATTATAATTCACAACAATTCGATCATTCTTAAATAATTGGATGAATAAATTTTACAATTGAGTTGGTGAATTCATCATTTAATTAAATAAAGAAGTGTATTTATTTACCTATAAAAAAAGTTTGATAAAGTATAAAAAGCGTCCAAAATGCTAAAAGTGCGATTCGTGGTTTAAAATATCAATCTAAGGTATTGTCTTTTTTCTTTTTAAGCCAATTAAAAATAACTATTATAAATAAAGCAGAATAATTAGCAAACTGAAAATAATGACTCTTAATTTCATTACTTAAATTTTCAATAAAATCGAAATAAATAACTAAGAACAATCCTGCTAATAATATAATTAGATAAAACATAGCACGCTTATTAAAATCTGTAATTATTCTAATTCTATTCCAAGTATAAAATGCAAATGCAAACATTGAATACACCACTGCTTTTGCTAAAATATGTATAGTATTCATGGTATAACTTTAATATTCCATTAATTGGTTGTTTTTAAAATGCGAAAATATAATTATTAGCCATTATTTAACTATCAATTTTTTAAATGTATTTTTATGTTTTTCGAAAAATTATTTCTTCAAATTAAACGAAAACATGGAATAACCAATTCCAAAAGAAACCCAAGGTTTGGCCTGGTAAATCCAACCATATTTTATTTCGTTGGCATTGCTTATAAAATCAAATCCTGTAAAGATTCCTACTTGTGCATTTCCCATTTCTATTACCACTCCAAAAGAAGGTGTAAAAGCCAATAATTCTTGTGTTTTTTGTGTTTTTCCTCTGGTTGAAAAGCTATCAACAGTAACAGAAGATATGCCAACGCCTATTAAAAAATCGAGGGCAGCTTGCTTGTCTTGGTTCAAAGTATATTTTACTCCAAAGGTTGAACCAACTGAAATATCTTTGCTGAAATCAAAAGGACCAAAGCGCAATTTAATGGGTGTCATGATGGTTCCTACTACCAAATCAAAGTCGGATTTTTTAACCAAATAAGCTTTAAAATCGAGTTGGGCTTTGGTAATGGAATAATAGGTGTAAGTGGTATAATCTTCTATGGGGTTTGATTTGCTAGCACCTTTTTTTTTGTTTAAAAAAGTAAACCTGATGACGCATAAATCTTGTTTTACATCTACCAGCATAAACTTTGATTTTGGTGGAGCTACGAGCAAAGTAGTATCTATTATTTTACCAATGATATTGCATTTATAAATGGGACATTCCACCAAAAATTCATACAAACGTATTTTGTCGTTCAGGCTTTGGGCACTGCTTTTATTGTTGGCGAAGACGCCAACAATGGCAAAAAAAATGAATAGAAGTTTTTTCAAAACTTAATTTTGGATGTTGAATTTTGGATGTTGAATTAATAATACAGCCATCGTCATGCTGAGGCACGAAACAACTTTATAAGGTAATTTTTATAGTTCCTTCTTCCGCTTTGGCGGAATCAGGATGACGTTCCCGCAATTTGTTTATAATGGGCAGACACATAGGTCTGCACACTACCAGTATTTATGCAATTTTGTAATCTTCAAATCTTTCAATTAAAAAACAAATACCACCACGTACTTATCATACTCATCAGATATGGCATATTTACCTTTTTTGAGGGTGCATTTTTTAAGTTCAAGTGTGTTGCAAATATCTTCGTTAAAGGTATAATCATCGTCTAGTAAAAAGTTGCCTGTGGCAAAGTATTTTAAAAACAATTTATCGGTAACGCTGCGTTTTAAAAAGTTAAATTGAATATGCTTTTCGTCTAACACATCTATGGTGGCCAGCACTTCATTTTCTTTTCTGCTTTCAGCGCTGCTTATAGATACATTACAAAAGTTAAACCCATTGCAATCTGGGGATTTGCCTAGGCTAACCAAATAATTGTTTTCAGTTTTAAAAAAAAGCAATATAAATAATGAAAAAAATAAAATTATTGGTTTCATATAATAACTAATTTAACAATTTATCTATTTTATCACATAAATCAATTTGAAATAATTTTTGTTCAACATTTGTATTCCCAAAATATAAGATTTCACCATTTTTAACTATTATATAAAGAGGAACAGCAGTTATTTTAAGTAAATCAATTGAATTAATGTCTTTTGCAAATAGATTATTTCCTCTATCATAATTTTCTGAGAGAATTTTTTTTGTTCTTATTATAGAATCTCTTCTAATAGGAAAATTCAATGTATAAAACTTCACTTTTTTATTAGTATAAATATCTTGAATTTCTGAATATTTTGAAAATCCAATTATACAATTACCGCAGTTAGTAGTCCAACAATCAATTACTTTGATTGTATCGTTTTTTGAAAACAACTCATTACTTAAATTATTTGAAGATATTGTTTCGAAATAGGGTAGTTTACTATTTATTAATTGATAATTGTCCTTATTAAAATAATAATCTAACCACCATAACATGAAAACATAACACAATAAAGATGTAAGAAAAAACACAATAAATAAAAACCAATTATTTTTTATTTTTTTAAATAAAAATTCATGAATAAATAAAAATAAAAATGGTGAAATTGAAATTGGAATTGTGTGGTAATTTTTATCAATAATCGTTAAAATACAATATAAAACAGGACTTATTAATAATAAAAGTTTATAATATAAATTATCATTTTTTAAAAAATGCAAAATTACTAAAATAGAAAATGCATTTATACTAAACTGTATAGGCCAATTAAAATATCCGCTTAAAAGAAATGTAATATTGAAAAATAATATCAATGTTATTTTTACCTTTTTATTTGTTTTAAAGTTTCTCATAATTTCAATATAAATGATTTTTTTTTTACCAACTAATTATTAGTATCCAATTGATGCTGGGCCCTTTGATGGTTGATCAACTTGACAAGTTCCATCACAACTATGGCGCCAAAACAATCCACATCCACTTACAGATGTACACTTCAATTTTGAGTTGCATATATCAGCTGTCGAAATAATTATTCCTCCGCAATAATCATCACCTGAAACACAATTACAGTTAGGAGCCCCATCAATTCCTTTGCTGTTTATTAATACATTACAAAAGTTAAACCCATTGCAATCGGGGGATTTGCCAAGGCTACTTTTAAAAAAAAGAAATATAAACAATGAGCTAAATAAAATTATTGGTTTCATTGAGATTGAATGTAAAAAATTTACTTATTTTATATCGGTTTTTAGAAAACACATTGTAAAAAAAATTTAATGTATTAACGGGTAAAACATTAAAAATTATAAAAAATCTAAGTGGATATTTCGAGTTCTTTATTAATAAAAAAAACGCATCAGATTTTTTATAAACAATGGCGTTTTCAATTACAAAAATGGTATTCAATTCTATAAATTGAATATTATTTTGTCTCAAAAGTGTCCTTGCCTCAATACTTCTTACTGAAAAACATTCAATATTTCTTATAATATTTTTTTTAAATAACTCAATAAACCAACAACATACTGAACACCTATCATCATAGATTATTACAATTCCTTTCATGATCTTATTCAAAATAAAAGTTATAAATAAAATTTTCAGTAAGGTTTTCTATTTTTGGATTTGTATATGTGTTATACAATATTGTTATAATAGTGTTATCATAAGAATTATAGAAGTTTCTAGAAGCATATCCAAAATGATCGCCTGAATGACCATAAAAATTAATACCCCTATAATTTGATTGAATTAATCCCATTCCATATTGAAAATTTGGGTTGTTATTAAACATTTCCATGTTTTTAATAGAGGAATCGGAAAGAATTGATTTCTCAATAAACAATTTATTTAAAAAATTAGTTAATCCAAAAGCATTTGCACTTAAAGATCCCGCGCCAATGGTAAAATTATTATAATATTCATCGCAAAAAAATCTACTTACATTTTGATTATTTGAATATGGTTGAGACATATTTGGAACATTCACTTTTGTAAGTGAATAAATATTATCTAATTTATATGGATTTAACAATTCATCATCTAAAACTTCAAAATACTTTTTATGATAAATTTTTTCAAGTATATATGCCAATAATATATAATTGGTATTACAATATTCAAATTGAATATTGGGCTGCTTTTGAGGCTTTGTGATATATTTTAAAAGATTAATAGTAACTAGCTTATGATTGGTTTTAAAAAGAGCTCTTTTAAGTATAATTTTACCTATATTTTTATCATTCACGATTTCGTTTAATCCAGATGAATGTGTGAGCAAATTTTTAATGGTTATATTTTTCAAATATTTTGATTTAAAAAAATCAGAAATCGGCTGATTTAAATAAATTAATTTTTTTTCGACAGCTTGAAAAATTAATGTGCTTGTAATTAGTTTACTAGAACTCCCCACAGCAAATATGGTGTTACTATCTACTAATTTATTTGGTTTTGCATTTCCAAAATTTAATTTTAAAAAAGTGCCATTTTTAAAAACACAAACTTGCATACCAAAACTATCATTTTTTAAACTATCTATGATTACATTTCCATATTTTAAAATTTTATCATTTAATTGTTTTAAATTATTAGAAACATAATTACACTTGGGAATATTTAGATTACTTTCATCACAAAAATTTATTATAAAATCGGTTAATAGTGGTGTGAATGAATTTCCATTTAAACAACAAACAATTGTCAAGTTTTCTGACGGCAAATAGGTAAATGAAGCAAAAGTTTTATCCAAATTGGAAATAACTTCATAACCAATTTTATTATTGATTTTTTTTGTTTTTATACCCATACCGTAATTCTCTTCTATACTTAGCATTTTCTTTAGGCTTATTGTAGATAATAGTTTTTCAGAAAATAAGCTTTCTAAAAAACATAAAATATCACTTGTACTAGAAACAATAGAAAGTGAGCCTATAAAATTATTTAAATTACTTTCTTTTGCCTCAATCCATTTGAATTCACTTTTTACAAAAGATTTTGCTTCATTTTTTTCTATTTCTGAATAAGTATCAGAATAAGTGTTTTCAAGATTTAATTTTTTAACTATTCTTTCGTTTAATACTTCGCTATAAGGTTTGTTACAAATTTTTTCAATAATAAGTGCCAATAAATAATAATCTGCGGGGGAATATGATTCATCTTTATTGGGTAAATATTCTGGCTTTACATTCGTAATTTTATTCAAAATGAAAATTTGATTTTGTTGATCAGATTTCCACTCATCTATGTCTAAATATTTATTAATATTAAAAAGTCCACTACTATGCCAGAGTAAATATTCAATAGTAATTTTATTTGAATTTGGAATATTTTTAAAATATTTAGATAGTTTATCTGAAAAGTTTAACTTATTTTCTTCAATAAGTTGTAAGACCAATACAGCAGTATAAGTTTCAGTAATATTTCCAATTCTATACTTTGTATTTTCATTTGGTTTAATTTCATTGCCATTGATATCATTTCCAATTTTGCCAAAAATTTTATTGTAAATTGTTTTACCACTTTTTACAATTGAAACACTACCCATAGCCAATCCATTATTATTTAAATTATTAAATAATGAATCTAATCCTTTCAAATCTATGTTTGAAGAATAAGAAATGATAGTTATAATATTTATTAATAAAAACAGCGTAAGTTTTTTCATTTTGTTAGTTGTTTTGTTGGGTTAAAATTATAGAAAGCTGCTAAATTCCAAACTATCATAATTGCTGAGAAAAGGTATAAATTTAAGGCAATTGCAATTCCTAAATGCATCAATACAATAAAAAATAACCAGTAATTTGTTACTTTTTTTATCATTATTAATATATAGAACATTTCAAGAATTATAACTGACCAAGATAAAATTGGAAATATTGTACTAAAATTTAAAAGTGAATCAAAATTGATTCTAAAATCATTATTAGAACTTGGCAATGTAATTGCCTTCCAAATTGCTTCACCATTCCTCCAATTATAACCTAGTAATTTATCGAATCCAGAAAAAAAATATGCAACTATTAGATGTATTTGAAGTATTCTTCTATAAAATAAATAATTAATTAACGATTGAGATGGAAATACTAATAAGTGAAAAAGTGACATACTTATAAAATAATCATAGCCATACATAAAATTTGGATTATTATAATAGAAAGAAGTATGTAGAATAATCAATAAAAAGGAAATTCTTCTTGTATAAAATCCTAATATTAATGCTATGCAAAGTATTATATATATGATAAAAAAGAAAATAACATAGTATTCTTCTTTTACATTAATAAAGTTAATAACTTTAAATGTTGTTATAGTTGTTGGACTATTATATAAATTACAAACCTCTGAGGGTATCAAACTATGAATGCCAAAAAGTTCTTTATAATCTGGAATAATTAAAACAAAATCTAAAAGTAAAAAAAAACCAACCATTATTCTAAAAAAGAAAATAAAATTGAAATTTTCTTTTCTTTGATTAAAAAACCAACTATTCCCAAGAACTAATATCTTTTCTATCATATATTTTTCTTCTTATTAGTAGATGTTTTTCATTGGAAAGTTCTTTAGACTTAATTTGAGAAAGTAAAGGTTTATGATATAAAAATAATTCACATATAACTTTCTTCATATTATTGTTCTTTTTCAATTCATTAATTGCAAGTCCTTTCATAAATATTGCATTTTTTTTATAATCAAAATCACTAGTATCTTGATTTTCATAATTGAGAAACATTGTCATAGCCGAATTTACTCTTTGAATAGATGTTTTACTTTTTAAGGAAATTTGATACTTTGTACTTATAATTAGATTATTAGAATCTATAAAAGTAAACTTTATTTTAAAATCACTAGCAACATTTGGAGCGAAAAATCCATATCCTGTTTCTAAACCTGTATAAGTTTTTATAGTATTTATAAATAAATTATTGTCTATAAAACTCAATTTATTATAAATTAAGTTTTGAGTTAACAACTGCTTTTTACCATAGAAATCATAGTATGTTGAAATTATACCCCTTATATTAACTAAAGTAGTAAGTGTAAAAAACAAAACAATATAAGTGATAAGAAATAATTTATTTGATTTCATTATGATTTTGTTATTCAAGCAATAGCTTTAAAAATAAAACTATTGCTTGAGTAATCTTTTTATAAATACTTTGCCATTAATTCATTAATTTCTGCTTTTACCTCTGGAGAAACAACCCATGTTTTAGTTGTAACAATTGTTTCTGAAAAATTAACTAAATTTATTGATTTAGTAAAAATTCTTGTTTCTGTCTTCTCCTTTTTTTGTTTTGCACCTTCTGCATCTATCATAATAGCCTTTTCCTTCGCATCTAGTTCCATAATTCTTTCTTTATCTTCTAAAGAAATTGAATTTTTTAAAGGAATATAATAATTCCCATTAGCTAATAAATCGACTTTTCCATTACCGTCATTTTTTTTAAACGACATCATTGTTAAACCAATTAGGCTTAACGATAAAATTACTATTTTTTTCATATTTTTTTTGCGGTTGTAAAAACCTGCTGAAATTTTAATTCCGATAAATCGAAAGTTTAATTAAATAAAAATAATAAAACCTATACTCAATTATACTGCAGCTAAATTAGTTGGGTTTTGTGCTAGCAATTTTGGTGGTAAAAATTAAAATTACCTATTCATATTTGGATATTTTATTCATATATGAATAATTTATGTTTAATACAAATATAATATGCATATTTGAATATTAAAAGCATTATGAGTAAAATAAATATAGAAATTGGTAAAAAAATAAAAATCAAACGACACGAAATAGGCTACAAACAAGAAAGTTTAGCCATAGAGTTAGGTATTTCACAATCGGCATTATCTCGCATTGAAAATGGCTCAGATAGTTTAGTAGTTGAAATATTATACTTATTAACTCAGGTTTTAAATACTCCAATTGGCTATTTTATCTCCGACATAAATGGAGATTTATTTACAGCTATTTATTTGGAAAAAATTAAACTATTGGAAGAAATGTTATTAAAAAATGAAACCTTAATCAATCATCAAGTAAAAGTTATTAAACAATTAGAAGATCAAATCAAAGATTTGCAAGAAAAGGTATCACGAAAAAATAAAAAAATAGAAGAGTTAAAAGAAACAATTTCACATAAGAAAATTTAATTTATAACTAAGCTTTCCTACAACCAATCATTCTATCGTTTTGGTTAATGTCTTTCAATAATAATAAGTCTTTAAATCCTTTATCTGCCAACATTTTAAACGTTTCCGCTCCAAAAACTTGGTTGATTTCAAAAAACAAAAAACCATCTTTCTTCAAATATTGCAAAGCATAATTAGCAATGGCTTCATAAAAAATGAGCGGACTATTATTGGCTACAAAAAGTGCTTCTTGAGGTTCAAAACTCAATACATTTTTACTCATAGTAAGTTGCTCCTGTTCCAATATATAAGGAGGATTGCTGACTATCACATCAAAAAACTGGGTGGTTTCTCCTTGTTGAATATTTAAAATATCGTCTTCAATAAATTGCACATCAGCATTTAAACTTTTAGCATTTTGCTTTGCAATGGTTAAGGCATTTTTACTTTTATCAAGTCCAAATACTTGCCAATGAGGAAAAGCCAATTTTAGTGAAATGGCAATACAACCCGAACCAGTTCCAATATCAATTAATTGTAAATTAGCAGTTTCATTTTTATAGTTTTCTTTTATCTTTTCAATTACCAATTCCACCAACTCTTCGGTTTCACTTCTGGGTATTAACACATCTGGTGTAACTGAAAATTTATTGCCATAAAACCAAGCATTTCCTAAAATATACTGAATGGGTTCATGGGTTAACAAGCGTTCCAAAATATCCATTAAGTTGGTTTCTTCTTCCTCACTTAAATCAATATTCAGTATTTTTATTTGATGTGGTTTTACCAACATTACTTCCTCAAACACATTATTTGCAATGGCTTTTGCTTCCTCTAAATTATAAATAGTTTGAAGTTTTTCTAAGTAAAATTGATAAGCATTTTGCATGGATATTTAAGGATTTGGAGATTTGTTGATTGATTGATTTGTTGATTTGGAGATTTATTGATTTGGAGATTTGTTGATTTGGAGATTAGTTGATTTGTTGATTATAAATAAATATAGATTTTAAAGCATTTTACAGTGACATTTCTGTGAAATCTGTGTAATCTGTAGCTTCATAATTAAAAATTTCTTCCCAAACTTGCACCAAACCAGTTGATGAATTTTTCATCGCGGAAGAAAGGTGAATACGCAATTTTTAGTAGTGCTTTGTTGTTATCAACTACCCTGAAACCAAAAATAGCTGTAGGAAATACATCCCTATCAATAAAGTTTTTAGTTGCTAAAGTATAACCCGCACCAATTTCTAGTTTTTCTTTGCCTTTTCCCAAAACAATGCTTGAAGTAAAAGGCATGGCCACTGAATTTTGATCCAAATAAACACTGTTCAACAATCGGTATTCAATGGGACAATAACCAAAACCAATTCTGCCAGTTAAGGTAAATGAATGGTTATAGTTTCGGTACAAATATTTTTCGTAATTGGCACTCCATAACAATGCTGCACCACCAAATTCCAAAAACCAATTACTCGTACCTTTAGGCTCTACATAAGGAATTACTTCCTCATCGGTTTGAGCTTGTAAGTTATTTACTCCCCAAAAAAATAGTATAAAAATTGTGAATTTTAAACGTAACATTTGTGCAAGTATAAATGAAGATTAGCAAGCTAAAAAACTTAATTTACTTTTTGCATTGGGGCAGTTTCGATATTTGCTTGGGTGTTATCAGTTTAATGCTGCCTTTGTACTTTCAAATTCACGTAAAACCAACATTGGCGTGGTTTTTTATTTTACCAAGTTCAGTTTGGCTTATTTATTTTTTCGATCATTTGTTAGATACTTTAAAAACTAACGCTGTAATAAGTGAACGACATGCTTTTATTCAAAAACATCAAACCAATTTTAAAATTATTGCAGCGCTTATTATTTTGACAAATACAATTTTGGTAATAAAATATTTCAGTTTTTATCATTTAGCCAAAAGCATTTGGATCGTTTTGACTTGCATCATTTATTTTCTGCTCAATTATTTTAAAATAAAATGGTTCATCAAAGAGTTTTTTGCAGCTATAATCTATGCTGGAGGAATTTGTTTTTATCCGTATGTAGTTAATGAAAAAAGTTTGTTTACTCAATTTTTTATCATTGCATTTTGCATGCAATTATTTGTGTTGGCTTTAATTAATTTACTTCAAATTTCCATTCGAGAAACCAATACCGACAAGGATTTACAAGTTAAAAATATTTCGAATGTTATTGGACAAAAACTATCAAATTTGTTGCTAATTTTACTTTATTTTTTAGCAAGTTATTTGCTCATAAAATTCCAATTTTCAGTGTTTTTGTCTATCGGTTTTATTTGTTGCTTTGCAATTCATTTGCTTCATTTTACCAAACTCACTAATCAAAAATATAGAATGATAACTGAGTTTAGTTTTATGCTCATTGGAGTTATTTATTTGATAGGAAAAATTTAAAACCGAACTCCAAAAACAAAAGTGTTTATTGGATTAACAAATTGAACGAATGTTGGGTTGATTGCACCATCAAAAATTTCTCGATGAAAGCCAATATTTGTTTCAGCACTTAAATAAATATGATTGGTTGGATAATATTTTAAACCAAATCCAACGTTTGCGTTTAAATAATAGTGGGTTAAATCATAACTATAATGACCACTTGAAGAAGAGTTATTATTAATCCAAGTATCAATCCCTTTGTTATTAAAATACCTATATCCCAAATCAATAAAGACAAATGGTTTAATTTTTTTTTGCGAAAAAACTTTTTCTATACCTATTTTATAATCTTGCGTTTTAATCATTCCTGATGAGTATAACCAACCACCTTCAAAGAGCCAATCTTCTCCATTGTCGTTGTATGCTTCATTTTTATAATTTAATAATAATCGCAATAAATACCTATTGTTTAAATTCCTTTTGTATTGAAATCCACTTAATGTATAATGCTTAACTCCTGGACTTATTTTTAAATTACCAAACTCATACTCATTGCCGTACAAATTAAGTCCTAATTCGTTTTTGGGAATTGTATTTTGAGCAAAACAGAATTTGCTAAACATCAACGCAACAACAAGTATTTTTAGTCTCATAAAATTATTAATTGGTTACTCAAATATAGTTATTTGATCAATAAAGATTTCTTAATAATTGATTATTCGTCTAAATTTTTCAAATTTGTGTTTCGTAATTTCTTTGTATTCGATAAATTCTTTTTCTCCACTAATCGCTTCTCCACGCTTAATTTTGTTGGCTTGGTAGCTTTACGGAATTTCTTTATCACAAAGCATTTATTAATGATGGTGTATATTTTTTTAAGTGCTATTATTTTATTGGCTAACTGACTTCTTTCTGTTTGTGCAATTACTTGCAATATGCCTTCATTACTCAGTTTGTTTCCTAATTTCTCCAATAAAATGGCTTTATCATTCACCGAAAGATGAAATGAATTTTTGATATCAAAATCAATTTGAACTTTGGTTGCCACTTTATTTACATTTTGTCCGCCTGCACCTCCACTCCTACTGGTTTTAAATATAAATTCGTTGGTTAAAAATGGTTGTTCAAATTTCATTACGCCCTAATTACTCCAGGTCTAAATTCTTTGGTTATTGGTGCATGGTTAGCCGCTTCTATGCCCATACTTACCCATTTGCGTGTATCAACTGGATTTATAATAGCATCAATCCACAAACGTGCAGCTGCATAATAAGGTGAAGTTTGTTTGGTGTATCTGTCGGTAATAGTTTTTAATAAATCGGCTTTCTTTTCCTCGGTAATTACTTCACCTTTTCCTTTCAAACTTGCTTCTTCTATTTGCAATAAAACTTTAGCTGCTTGTGCTCCGCCCATTACAGCAATGTTGGCATTTGGCCAAGCTGCAATTAAACGTGGATCATAAGCTTTGCCACACATGGCATAATTTCCAGCACCATAACTATTACCAGTTATAATGGTAAATTTAGGAACCACAGAGTTAGCTTGCGCATTTACCAATTTAGCACCATCTTTAATAATTCCACCATGTTCGCTTCTGCTTCCAACCATAAATCCTGTAACATCTTGCAAAAACAATAATGGAATTTTCTTTTGGTTACAATTCATAATAAAATGTGCGGCTTTATCGGCACTATCGCTATAAATTACACCACCAATTTGCATTTCTACTGGATTGTCGGCAGCACTTTGTTTAGGTTTTTTAGCTTTTACCACTTGGCGGTTATTGGCCACAATTCCAACTGCCCAACCATCAATTCTAGCATAACCGCAAGTAATGGTTTTACCATATAATTCTTTGTAAGCATCAAAACTATCAGCATCTACCAAACGATTGATGATTTCCATTACATCAAAAGGTTTAGTGAAATTAGCAACGGCTTCATAGACATCATCCATGCTTTTTGCGGGAGCCACCGGCTCAATACGGTTAAAGCCTGCTTTATCGTAATCGCCAATTTTACTAATAATGCGTTTTATTCTATCTAAGCAATCCGCATCGTTGGCAAATTTATAATCAGTAACACCACTAATTTCACAATGAGTAGAAGCACCTCCTAGGGTTTCATTATCTATGTCTTCACCAATGGCTGCTTTTACCAAATAACTTCCCGCTAAGAAAATAGAACCTGTTTTATCTACAATCATGGCTTCATCGCTCATGATTGGTAAGTAAGCACCACCAGCAACGCAACTTCCCATTACCGCAGCTATTTGGGTAATTCCCATGCTGCTCATTACTGCATTGTTTCTAAAAATTCTTCCAAAATGTTCTTTATCTGGAAAAATTTCATCTTGCATGGGCAAATAAACACCTGCACTATCTACCAAATAAATAATTGGAATTTTGTTTTCAATTGAAATTTCTTGAGCGCGTAAATTCTTTTTGGCAGTGATTGGAAACCATGCACCAGCTTTTACCGTTGCATCATTTGCTACCACTATACATTGTTTTCCGCTTACGTAGCCCATTACCACCACAACGCCACCACTAGGGCAACCGCCATGTTCGGCATACATATCTTGCCCAACAAAAGCACCGATTTCTAACTGAGGTTTATCTTTATCTAATAAATATTCTACCCGTTCACGCGCCAACATTTTGCCTTTTTCTTTTTGTTTGGCAGCCGCTTTTGCTCCTCCTCCTAAATATACTTTAGCTAAATTTTCGTTTAATTGGTGGACTAGTTCCTTCATGAGTTGATTAAGTTATTAGTTAATAAGTTGAATAGTTTTAAAAACTAACAGCTCTTGCAGCAAAACTATCATTCAAAAAGGATTTTAAAAATAAAATTTATAACCAAATGTTTTTTTTTATTAATTTTTTTTAAAATTAATTTGTTTGGAAAATAAAACTTGCACCAAATAAAATCGCCATTTATCAAATGATAAATGGCGATTAAAATTATTTCAATTGTGTAATATTAAAATTAATTTGAACAAACACTTGACGCAATTGATGGAAATATAGCAACTGCATTGTTAACCACAGTTTTTGTGCATTTACCAATATTTCCACAAGGAGTGCAGGCTAAAAGTTGTGGAACACACCCTAATTGTTCGTTAGAACAAGCAGTAGTTGTACAGGTTACGGTAAACCCCGAAACAATCCAACAGGTTGGTCCACCTTGTTCCAATTCCAGTGTAGATTTAATTAATTCATTATTCATTGTTCCAGTGACTATTAAATAATATTTTGGAGATGCAGTTCCATCCGAAACAATTGCAATTTGATTTAATTGACAAGGACCTAAATCAGGTTGATTAGTAATAAAGTTTTGCCAATCATTTTTTAAAGATGTTGAATCAGCAACAAACGTTATAACACCGTTATTAATTTCAGCAATTACAATAGTTGAATCATTTTCATTAATTAAAGAGGCTGTTTTTTCTGTTGAATTTTTATTTTCATTTTGATTGTTATTGCAAGCAATAAGTGTTATTGAAAATAATAAAATAGCAATGTGTTTAATTTTTTGTTTCATGACTTTTTTAGTTAATTTGATTAACGAATGTAACTTAATAAATTGAAATACAATGAATAAAATAAAATTATCAATAATTGTTCAACGTTAGTTAACAAAAACCAGAAGGCTAATAATATTTATTGTGGAAATTTCATTATTTTTTATTGTTCAATAGTAAGTAAACAATTGAAGGTTTTTAGTTGTATAAATAAACTATTTCCCAACTAATAATCAATGTATAAAAGCTTACTAAAACTTATTTGAAATAAACATTTGCATAAAACACAAAAATACCTACTTTCGCAGTCGGGTAAGCTCTGTACGACCAGCTCCTTTTAATCCCCCAGGACAGGAATGTAGCAAGGGCGTAAAGTTGTAGCGGTGCGATGCAGTAAGCTTGCCCTTTTATATGCCCTTTTTGGGCATTTTTTTTGAGACTTGATATATGAAATCACCAATCATCATTTCAATTACAAGCTCACAATTAATAGGGAAACTATTCAACTAAACTATGAAGTATGGTCGGAAATGATAAGCCATTTATTATTTATTTTTTTAAACAATAAGGTAAAATGACCACCAATATTACCTTTCTCTGCACTTCTAATTAAATTCCATTTCCCTAATACAAAAGCTTGTTTTTTATTAAAACAAATTATCTGTAAAATTTCAAAATTTAGCGTTCCCATGGAAGCAGCATCAGGATACGATTTTTTATAATTATCCAATGTGTTTTTCCAACCGTAAGTGATTCCTTTTTTACCAATGAATTGAAGACTGTCATTTGCCCAGTAATACGACATAAATTCATCAATATTTGCATTATTCCAAGCCGATTGTTGATTTTTTAAAACTGCTAAAACCGCTAGTTTTTGTTTGAAATTGTCTTGTGCCATTAAGTGAAGTTGAAATGTTACAAGTAAAAAAAAAGCAGCTATTAGTTTTTTCATGGGTGGTATATAAATTATTATTTAAGCCAATAAATGCCAAAGTGAATCCATAAATTCAGGATCAGTTATTTTTGATTCATTGCCATCGGCAATAATTTTCTCCAATAAAACATCATTCTTTTTGCCTTGACTTAAAGCATAGCTATAAGGTGAAAGGCTAAAAGTAGTTAATTCATATTGCGATTTAAATTGATCGGGATATAAGTCACTTAAATCATGTTCAATATGTTTTTTATGTAGAAAATGTTTATCGCCCACTTTTTCTGCCATTTCATAATAATTTTGAACTGCTAAATCAGCAATTGCATCGGCATTAGGCTTGCGAAGATTTTGGTATTCATCAAATATTTTTGTCCAATTTGGGAAGTGTTTTTCAACACATTCATCAAACACAACCACGTCTTCAAAACTGCAATTCATACCTTGACCATAAAACGGAACAATGGCGTGGGCAGCATCGCCCATTAAAGCTAATTTATCTTCTTTTACCCAAGGAAAACATTTTACAGTAACCAAACTTGCTGTAGGATTATGAAAGAAATCCTCCACTAAAGTTGGCATAAGCGAAACCGCATCGGGGAAATGTGTATTAAAAAAATCATTTACCTGGTCAATAGTTTTCAAATTATCGAAGCCAAATTCACCAGTAAAAGGCATGAATAAAGTACAAGTAAAATCGCCTGCAGGATTTGGCAAAGCTATCATCATAAATGAGCCACGTGGCCAAATGTGAAGTGCTTCTTTTTCCATTAAGAATTGATTGTTTTCACCTGCTGGAATTATTAATTCTTTGTAACCAACATGCAAATAATTTTGAGAATAATTAAACCTGTCGCCCATTTGCATTTTTCCACGAGTAGCAGCAAAAGCACCATCCGTTCCAATAATTCTATCGCTCCAAACTTCTTTGTGCGTGCCGTCTTCCATTTCAAAAACGCACAAATTTTTATTTAAATCTACGTCAATACATTTGGCATTAAAATAAATGGTAATATTTGGATATTCATCGGCTAATTCAACCAATTGTATATTTAATCTTCCACGAGAAACTGAATTAATGGCTTGTCCTTCTTTTCCATAAGGTTGGTATGTTAATTCACCTTTTGTGCTGTGCATCATTCGCCCAGCCATAGGAATCGCATCTTTTAAAATTGCGGTATCTAAACCTATTTTTTCTAAAGCGTTTAAACCACGCGTTGATAAAGCTAAATTGATTGATTTTCCTGCATAAATTTTGTTTTTACGCATATCAGGTCTACGCTCAAAAAGGCTTACTTCAAAGCCACGTTTTGCCATATAAATAGCCAATAAAGATCCTGAAAGTCCGCCACCAACAATTGTAATTTTATCTTGCATTTTGTAAAAATATTTTTTGTAAAAATACCAAAAAACAAATGGAATTGAATTGATAATAATCAAATATAAATCTGAAATTACTAAATACACTGCAAAACAAAGATTCATTGAAATAAACTTTCAGAATATAAATCCATTTATCAAAACAAAGTACGTATTTTCGCAGTTGTTAAAATAAATCACAAAAACTGATTTCTAATAAATTGCTAGCAGCACGAAGCTAGCTGCCAGCAGAAAAATAATGACAAACACCCATACCGAAAAAACAAATTTAGATGACGAATTCATAGAAATTCTAGGAGCTCGTGAACATAATTTAAAAAATATAGATGTAAAAATACCACGTAATAAACTAGTAACCATAACTGGTTTAAGCGGAAGCGGAAAATCGTCATTGGCATTTGATACCATTTTTGCCGAAGGGCAACGCAGGTATATGGAAAGTTTTTCGGCTTATGCTCGCCAATTTATTGGCAATATGGAGCGCCCCGATGTAGATAAAATAAATGGCCTTTCACCTGTTATTGCTATTGAGCAAAAAACAGTCAATAAAAACCCACGTTCTACCGTTGGAACCATCACTGAAATATATGATTTTCTTCGCTTACTTTATGCCAGAGCAGCTGATGCTTACAGTTATGAAAGTGGTGAGAAAATGATAAAAATGACCGAAGACCAAATTATTACGGGCATTATTACACAGTTTGAAAATAAAAAAATTAGCATTTTAGCACCTTTAGTAAAAGGAAGAAAAGGACATTACCGGGAGCTTTTTGAACAAATACGTAAACAAGGTTTTACCAAAGTTAGACTGGATGGCGTGGTAAAAGAAATAGAAGCAAAAATGCAAGCCGACCGCTATAAAATTCATGACATTGAAGTATTAATAGATAGAATAGAACCTAAAAAAGATGCAAGAATACGTATTGCTGAAAGCGTAAAAAGCGCTTTAAAAATGGGTAAAGGAACCATGGTTTTGTTAGATACTGAAAACAACCAATCGTATCATTACAGCAAGTTTTTAATGGATCCCAAAAGTGGCATTAGTTACGATGAACCACAACCCAATTCCTTTTCATTTAACTCCCCTTACGGAGCTTGTCCTGGCTGCGATGGCTTAGGAATTAAAAGCATTATAGACGAAAATGCCATTATTCCTGATAGGAAATTAAGCATTAACAAAGGTGCATTGACTCCATTAGGTGAAATACGCGAAAATTGGACTTTTCTTCAATTGCGTGAAATTGGTAAAAAATACAAATTCAGCTTTGCTGATCCAATTGAAAAAATGTCGAAAGAAGCAGTAGATGCCATTTTGCATGGAAGCGATGAAGCCCTAGTAATTCCTTACCAATATGCCAGTGGTTATACTCAAAATTATAACTCACATTGGGATGGATTGGTACCAATTATAACCAAAAGTTATATGGAAAAAACCAATGATTCAATTTCAAAATGGGCAGAGGAATTTATGCAAATATTACCTTGTCCGGAGTGCGAGGGTGCAAGGTTAAAAAAGGAATCATTGCATTATAAAATTGGTGATAAAAACATTGCCGACTTGGCACAAATGGAAATTACCGCTTTAGGAAAATGGTTCAATGAAGAAATAGATACTTTACTCGATAGCAAACAAACCATTATAGCTGCCGAAATTTTAAAAGAGATAAGAAATAGAATTCAGTTTTTAATAGGCGTTGGAATAGATTATTTAACATTGAATTCTCCATCTAAAACCTTAAGTGGTGGAGAAGCGCAACGCATCCGTTTGGCCACACAAATTGGTTCTCAATTGGTGGGCGTTTTATATATTTTAGATGAGCCAAGTATTGGCTTACACCAACGCGATAATAACCGCTTGATTGATTCATTAAAGTCGCTAAGAGATGTGGGAAATAGTGTAATTGTAGTAGAACACGACAAGGACATGATGCAGGAAAGCGATTATATTTTGGACATTGGTTTTGGTGCGGGAATTCATGGCGGACATATAGCTGCGCAAGGAACTTGGGATGAAATTTTAAAATCGGATTCCATTACTGCGCAATATTTAAGTGGTAAAAAACAAATTGAAATTCCAAAAGAACGCAGAAAAGGAAACGGAAAAAAGTTAGTAATTAAAGGTGCCACGGGCAATAATTTAAAGAATGTAACAGTAGAATTTCCTTTAGGGAAATTAATATGTGTGACTGGCGTAAGTGGAAGTGGGAAATCGAGTTTAATTAACGAAACTTTTTACCCCATATTGCGCCAGCATTTTTATAATTCACATCAAAAACCTTTGGCTTATAAAGAGTTTAAAGGCATTGAACATATTGATAAAGTAATAGAAATAGATCAATCTCCGATTGGACGTACGCCTAGAAGTAATCCTGCAACTTATGTAGAAGTATTTTCAAATATCAGGGATTTATTTGCAGCATTACCAGAATCAAAAATTAGAGGATATAAACCAGGAAGATTCTCCTTTAACGTAAAAGGTGGCAGGTGCGAAACTTGCCAAGGCGCGGGAATGCGAACCATTGAAATGAATTTTTTGCCCGATGTATATGTTAAGTGTGAAACTTGTAATGGTAAACGTTATAACCGCGAAACTTTAGAAGTAAGATTTAAAGCAAAATCAATCAACGATATATTAGACATGTCGATAGAAGATGCCGTAAAATTCTTTGAACATACGCCACAAATACTCAGAAAAATAGAAGCCATGAACGATGTTGGTTTGGGTTATATTACCCTTGGACAACAAAGTACCACTTTAAGTGGTGGTGAAGCACAACGCGTAAAATTAGCTACTGAATTAAGTAAACGTGATACCGGAAATACGTTTTATATATTAGACGAACCAAGCACTGGTTTACATTTTGAAGATGTAAAAGTATTATTGGAAGTTATTCAAAAATTAGTAGAAAAAGGAAATTCAGTGTTGGTAATTGAACATAACTTAGACATCATCAAAGTAGCTGATCATATCATAGATATTGGACCTGAAGGCGGAAAATATGGTGGCGAAGTATTGTGTGAAGGCACACCAGAACAAATTTGTAAAGAACCAAGAAGCCATACCGCCAAGTTTTTGAAATTGGAATTAGGAATAAAATAATAATATTGCATTAAAAAATGAATGTCATGAAAAAATTAACCCAAATATTTATTGTATCCATATTATTTTTTATTAGCTGTGCTTTACCTAAAGTTTATTATTTTGAGGCCAAACCTTATTTAGTAGCATACAAAGAAAAAGTAGATAAAAATATAACCATAACTTTTGGAGAAGAAATAAAAGATAGTTTTATCATCAATTCGGCAGGAATCAGGAAAATGGAAGTTTTTCAATTCAAAAAATCTTTAGAGTCGTCATTAAAAACTACTTTCAATGATTCGTACAATGCTATGAGTTTTTCAGACACCAAAAGTAATGATGGAATTTGTTTGTTAATTTTAAAAATAGAACCTGGTTGGCATAAAAAATCGGCAATAACAACGGTAAGTAGTGCCAACGGACATGCCCAATCAACAACTCGTTATGAGCTTGATTCTAAAATCTATTATCAAATTGTAGTTTTTTCAAATGGCACAAAAGTAAAGGTGATTGAAAAAGAAGTATACAGTGACAAATCAACATTTTTACCTAAGGAAACTCCAAATTTATTAAAGGATGGAATTAAAGTAATGTGTCAAGAATTGTATAAAGAGGTTATTTCTATTAAATAATATATTCAATTTAACAAAATAAAAAAGCCGAACAATTTAAAACTGTTCGGCTTTTTTGCGACTATTTTCAAAATTCATTTTATTTACCAAAAATAATATTTACTTTATTGGTTAAGTTATTTGATTGATTGTTGATTTCTTTAATAAATTGAGTTGATATTTTAGATGGTTTTATTCCTTTGCTTACCAAGTATAAATAAATATCATTGACTCTTTTTTTTACAGCGTAATCATTATTTATTTCATTTTTGTAGTAATAACCGATCAATAATATATTATTATCTAACATTAAAGGAATTGTAGAATTAAGCGTTAAAAAGCTTTGATAATTTAGTTTAATAGCATTTTTATCAAACATTACAAACACACTGTCTATACTTTTAAATTTATAAAATTGTGCTGCATTTAATGTTATAACGTTTATATTATTTTTCTGTATTTCTGAAAGCAAATCAACTTTGTTATCATTTATAGAATGTCCATTTTTTTTATTCAATGTAGCGTTTAAACCTAAATAATCTTCTAGTAATTTAAGATTTATTATCATTGAGTCCATTTGATTGTTTTGATGGGAAACTATTGATAAAATTGAATCTAACCCATTTTGCATCTGAATTAGTTTTTCTTCTTGACTAACTAATTTATTTTCATTTGGCTTTTGAATATCATTGATCAAAAGTTTTTCATTCATGAAATTATTGATTTTTTCACGAATTTGAATTGCTTCCTTTTGAATGTCTTTATTTGTTATATAATTTGAATCAACTTGACCAATTACATTGCTTACAATTGAAAAGAAAAATAAACATAAAAATGTTTTTAATTTCCTAGTCATTGTATTTTGCAATTAATGAATTAATATTATTCTGTAATTCTTTAATTTTAAGCAATTGTTGAGCGTTAGTAATTTTATATTTTTTAAGTATTTTTTCAATATCTACATTTATTTTAGACATTTCTTTTTTGATATTAATTAAACCAGGATTTGTTTTTGCTACATTAATTAAACCAGTAAGGCGTTCATTTAGTTTGTCAATTTCATCTTCAATAACTTGATCATTAACTGGTTCTTTTTTAGCTATTTTAGGTTGTGGCTTATTAAACATAAATGCAATTCCAATTTCATTTTGAGCAGGTGCAAGTTTTTGTAAATCATTTACGTGGTAATAGTAAGCATAATTTATAGCCAAAGATTTGAAGTTAAAACCTGCTGCTATTATTACTGATCCATTGGTTCTATAGCCACTTGTTAATGACAATACATCATTCCATGATCCACCAATTAACATATCAACCATTTCAGGACTGTAGCGTAAATTATAATAGTTAACCATTGGTTTGATTTTCCATTCTTTATTTGCGCCAGTATACATGTTCCAAGCAGCGTTAGCAATAAAAAATGAATTAAGTGGTTTATCTCCAGTTATTATCATTGGAAAAGAAAGACCAACTTCAACATTCTTTTTGAACCTATAGGTTGCTCCGGCTCCACTCGAAACCATAACTTTATTTAAGTCAGGCGAATTAATAGTTTGATCACTTAAATCAACTTGACCGTTTAACAACTCACTTTTAATATTAACTTGCGTAAAGCCTAATGAAAGGCCTAACGACAAGTTATTATTATTATCAAATTTTACTAATTTGCTATATGCTACTTCGGCATTTAAGGTTTGAAAAATACCTACTGAAGTGGTTAGCACTTTTGCTCCTATACCAGTTCCACTTGTAAGCGGTGAATATATTGCAAAATTATAAGAACGTTGCGATCCGTCAATTCCACCAACAACACCTCTTGCATTAAAGCAGGTATAAATGTTATCTGATGAATTTGATAATGAAGGATTATACAAAAACGGATTCAATAAATTAGTGTAAATATTACTTCTATCTTGAGCAAACAAATTGCTAGCTGTTAAAAGTAAAACGATTGTGATGTTATATATTTTTTTCATTGTTTTAATTCTTTAAATTATTGACTTACAATATTTATTATTCCTTTAAATTCATTTCCGTTGGCATTGTTTTTAAATACATAGAAATAAGCTGCAGTTTGCAAGGTGTTTCCATTGTATGTTCCATCCCAATCATTATTATAATTATTTAGCGCTTTAAAAACTACTAAGCCATATTCATTATAAATTGTCAAAGAGAAATCTTTATATAATTCAACATTGCTAATTTCAAAGAAATCATTTACGCCATCACCATTTGGCGACATGTAATTTTTAGCAGGTAAAGCTTGTTTTACTTCAATTGCATCGTTAATATTAATAATGATAACGTTGGTATCACTTTGCGACTCAACATCAACATCTGAAACAATTACCATTAATTTGTATTGGTTTTTTAATTCGTAATTCAATTCAGACAACACTGTAATTTCACCCGTTGTTTCATTGATCACAAATGGCAATGTTTCATTTGGCGTTGAGATTATTTTATATTTCAACAATTGTGTGGTTTCTGCGTTTGTGGCAGTTACTGTTCCAACTAAATCTCCTTTCAATGCATTTTCATTGATTGCAAAAGTATCTTGTTTTAAAACAGGTGCTTCATTTACATCTAATACATTTATTACAAATACATCTTCAAAATAATCGTTGTTTTTGTCGGTAGTTCTAACTCTAATATTGTAAGAATTTTTTGCCTCAAAATCAGCAATAATATTGCTTGTAATTGTTGAACCTGAAATATTAAAATTAGCATTGTCTGTCGAACCAGTTCCTGATACTAATGTATAAGTATATACATCTATTGCATCCACATCATTTGTAGTTAGCGTACCAATTGTTTTTCCTTTATTGCTATTTTCAGCCAATGTATTTGATGACAATGAGATTCCTAAAGGTGCATCATTTACATCATTAATATTAATTGTGAACTGTTTTTCTATCCATGAGTTAGTTATATCTGTTGTTCTAACTCTAATTGAATAACTTGCTTTTTGTTCAAAATTAAATAATGCATTACTTAGTAATGAATCATTTCTAACAATAAATTTATTATTGTCTATTGCTCCTGTTCCGCCTACTAATGAATAAACAAAACCATTACTTTGATCAGGATCTGTTGATGAAAGCTGGCCAACATAACTACCAATTGATACATTCTCGTTAATATTATTATTGTCAATATTTAACGCTATTGGAGCATCTGACGAATCTTTAACATTTATAACAAATTGTTTTACAAAAACTCCACCTTTTCCATCATTAGTTTGTAAATAAACTAAATAGAAATTTTTAGATTCATAGTCAAATACAGTATTTGTTCTTAATTCATTTGCAACTAAGAAGAAATCACTATTGTTATTATTTGCTCCATTATAAAACGAATAACTGAAGTTATCTGTAACATCATCATCTATTGTACTTAAATCAGCTATTTTACGTCCTATTGAAGCATTCTCAGACACAAATAGATTTGACAACAACAAATTAGTTGGAACATCATTAGTATCAGCAATTGTAATGTTAAATACTTGCTCTAACATTCCACCTTTTCCATCATCAGTTCTAACTCTTATAGAATAGCTATTCTTAATTTCATAGTTAAATACCATGTTAGTTCTTAGTATATTTCCTGAAATAATAAAGGCTGAATTATCAGTTGATCCTACTCCTGTTTCTAATGAATAAGTAAAATTATCGCTTCCGTCAAGATCCGTTGAACTAAAGTTTCCAATTGAAGATCTAATGATTGTGTTTTCATTGATATAATTGTTACTTAAACTGATTGCTGTTGGTGCATCATTCGCATTTAATATTGTTACTGTAAATGCTTGTTGGTAGTATCCTCCATTGCCATCATTGGTATTTAATCTGATGCTATAGCTGTTTTTGGTTTCAAAGTCAAATGTGCTATTGCTATATAATGAATCGTTCGATACTCTAAATGAACCATTGTTTGTACTTCCTGTTCCGCTTACTAAGCTATAAGTAAAACTTGGTAATACGTCTACATCTGATGAGGTAATTTTTCCTATAAATGTATTTGCCGATAAGTTTTCTGCAATATTTAAGTTGCTTACTGCTATAGCCGTTGGAGCATCGTTACTATCTGTGATGTTAATGACAAATTGTTTTACAAAGCTTGATAATCCATCTGACGTTTGTAAGTTTACGATATATGCTGTTTTGCTCTCAAAGTCAAACGATACATTTGAACGTAACTGG
>CANGGG010000007.1 GCA_947453415.1 Bacteroidota bacterium
AATTTGACCAGAACCGAAATATTTGCTCCTGTAAGTGGAATAGTTTCAAGTTTAAAAGTAGAAAAAGGAGAACGCGTGGTTGGAACATCGCAAATGGCAGGAACTGAAATGATGCGGATTGCAAATTTAAATGCCATGGAAGTGAGCGTTGACGTAAACGAAAACGACATTATAAAAGTAGGTTTAGGCGATACCGTTTTAATAGAAGTAGATGCTTATGGAACCAGAAAATTTAAAGGTTTAGTGTCGGAAATAGCCAATAGCGCCAGTGCTACAAACGCCAGTACCAGCGATCAGGTAACAAATTTTGTGGTGAAAATAAAAATTTTAAGAAGCAGTTATGCCGATTTAACTGCTAAATTTGGAAAACGGAAAGCAGTTTTTCGTCCGGGAATGAGTGCCAGTGTAGAAATTCAAACAGAAGTAGCCCAACAAGTTTTGGCCATTCCAATAGAAGCCGTAACTGTTAGGCAGCCCAGTGATTTGGATACTGCAACAACTCCTGATAAAAAAGAATCGACCGCAAATGCTGATTCCAAAGATGAAGTAGAAGTGGTGTTTGTAAATAATAATAACACTGCTGCTATTCGCAAAATAGTTACCGGAATTCAAGATGATAAATTAATAGTAATTACCAATGGTTTGGCCAAAGGTGATGAAGTAATTAGTGGGCCGTATGCCACCGTTTCCAAAACTTTAAAACATGGCGATAAACTTAAAAAAGTAAGCAAAGAAGAATTGTTTGAAGTAAAAAAATAATAAAACTTCTACTCTTTTTATTCAATTTGAATTCAACTCTTTTATCCCAAAAAATTATGACAAATACAGTATTACACAAAGCTGATTCTCGTGGCGATGCAAACCATGGTTGGTTGCATAGCAAACACACTTTTAGCTTTGCAAATTATTATAATCCTGAACGAATGAACTTTGGTGTGCTTCGTGTTTTAAACGATGACACAGTAGCTGCTGGAATGGGTTTTGGAAAGCATCCGCACGATAACATGGAAATTATTAGCATTCCTTTATCGGGCGATTTAGAACATAAAGACAGCATGAACAATGTAACTGTAATTAAAAGTGGTGACATTCAAGTAATGAGTGCTGGAACCGGAATTCAGCACAGCGAATACAATAAAAACAAAGATGCGGAAGTAAAATTTTTGCAAATTTGGGTATTCCCAAATAAAAATAATGTAACTCCTCGATACGATCAAATTACCTTAAACATGGCCGATAGGAAAAATAAATTACAACAAATATTATCGCCTAATCCAAACGATGCTGGGGTTTGGATTCACCAAAACGCTTGGTTCCATTTAGCTGATTTTGATAAAGGAATAAGTACCAATTATGAATTTAAAAGTCAAGAAAATGGCTTGTATCTTTTTAATTTAAAAGGAAATTTAAAAGTCAATGATCAATCCATTTCTACCCGCGATGGCATTGGAATTTGGGACACAAATAATGTAGAAATTACCGCAGAATCTGATGCAGAATTTTTATTAATGGAAGTTCCAATGCAAGTTTAAAAAATTTTCAAAAAGTAAAATATTATCACTTCCCATAAGGAATTCTGCTCACTATACTTCTTCCCAATGTAATTTCATCGGCATATTCTAGTTCACCACCAATTGAAATTCCACGGCTAATGGTGCTGATTTGAATGGGTAAATGAGCTAATTTTTTCGAAATGTAAAAAGTGGTTGTATCACCTTCTGGTGTTGCACTCAGTGCAATAATTAATTCTTTTATTTGTTCGGTTTCCGCCCTAATTATTAATGAAGAAATATTCACATCGTCAGGTCCAACGCCATTTATTGGAGAAATTACTCCACCTAAAACGTGGTATAATCCGTTAAACTGCGAAGTATTTTCAATGGCCATTACATCGCGCAAATCTTCTACCACACAAACCAATTCAGGGTTACGTTTATGGCTTTGGCAAATGTTACACAAATCGCCATCGCTCACATTATGGCAACGTTTGCAGTATTTTATTAAAGTTCTTACTTGTTCTAAAGCTTGTCCAAGGCGAATGGCATCTTGAGGTTCTTGCTTTAAAATATGCAAAACCATGCGCAAAGCTGATTTTTTTCCTACACCTGGAAAGCGTGATAATTGGTTAACAGCCTCTTCAATTAAGGCAGATGGAAAGTTCATGTTAAACCGCTACTGCTCCTTTAATTCCTGCGTGTGGATTATAATTTTCCAATTCAAAATCTTCGTATTTAAAATCAAAAATAGACTTCACATCTTTGTTAATTTTCATGGTTGGATAAGGCCTAACATCTCTGCTTAATTGCAAGGTTACTTGCTCAAAATGATTGCTATAAATATGTGCATCACCAAAAGTATGAATAAAATCGCCTGGCTCTAAATTGCACACTTGTGCAACCATTAAAGTAAGTAATGCATAACTGGCAATATTAAATGGAACGCCCAAAAACATATCGGCACTGCGTTGGTATAACTGGCAACTAAGTTTTCCATTGGCCACATAAAACTGAAAAAAAGCATGGCAAGGCATCAAAGCCATTTTCTCTAAATCTGCTACGTTCCAAGCGCTCACAATAATTCTGCGGCTATCAGGATTTTTCTTTAAGGTTTCTATTACTTCACTTAATTGATCTATGTGTCCGCCATCAGCTTTAGGCCAATTGCGCCATTGATGCCCATAAACAGGTCCAAGATTTCCGTTTTCGTCAGCCCATTCGTCCCATATTTTTACACCATTATCGGTTAAGTATTTGGTGTTGGTTTCACCTTTTATAAACCAAAGTAATTCGTGTATAATTGATTTCAAATGAACTTTTTTAGAAGTAATCAGTGGAAAACCTTTGCTTAAATCAAACCTAATTTGTGCGCCAAATATGCTGCGTGTTCCAGTTCCAGTTCTATCACTTTTTTCGGCACCTGTAGTAAATACATGTTTCAGTAATTCTTCGTATTGATTCATTTTTGAAATATTATTTTACAAATAAAATGAAATATTTAGCCAAGACTATATAATTTTTTGAACCAAAAAGTAACAAATAAGTATTTTTGAACCTCATTGAAACAAAGCTTTTAAATTGTTAAAAAAAATCATTGTAATCTGTGGCTTAAAACAAACACGAGTAAACTAAACTTTTGAACCACATTGAAAAATAGAAAACATAGGTTTTGTATTGAATTTCCGGAGGAACGACATATTTATAGCAACGGGTTTTAACCCGTTGAAAAAAATGCCTCTTAATGTACGAAACCCCAAAATCTTTGTGAAAGCCTTTAGCTTTCACAGAGATTTTGGGGTTTCGTTGTTAGTCTTTTCATTTTACCCCTAGTTTCACTAGGGCCAATTCATATTAAACTCCGTTGGAGTTTCTCTTTTGATGTTTCTTCATTTAATACAAAGCTAACAAACTGATTTTTTTTAAATCTGCGAAATCTGTGTAGTCTGTAGCTAAAAGAAACTAAGCAGCTTGAAAAGTTTTGTATTTCAAAGCTTCTATTTTGCTTTTGGCATAAGCCAAGTCAATTACAATTTTTCCTTTAACAGTCAAATCAGGAGCTTCATACATTAAGTCAAGCATAATTGCTTCGCAAATACTGCGTAAACCACGTGCGCCTAATTTAAATCCGAATGCTGTATCTACAATTAAATCTACCACTTCATCGGTAAATTGTAATTCTATTTTTTCTAATTCAAACAAGTGTTTGTATTGCTTGGTCAAAGCATTTTTTGGCTCAGTCAAAATATTGCGCAAAGCTTCTTTATCCAAAGGATTTAAGTGGCAAAGCACAGGTAAACGACCAATTATTTCGGGAATTAAACCAAAACTTCTTAAATCGGCAGGACTAATGTATTGCAACATATTTTTGTCGTTTACAGCGCCAATTTCTTCTTCATTTTTAAAACCAATGGCTTGTGTTTGTAACCTTCTAGCTATATGTCTTTCTATTCCATCAAATGCACCACCACAAATAAATAAAATATTGCTAGTGTTTATTTGAATCATTTTTTGGTCAGGATGCTTGCGCCCACCTTGAGGTGGCACATTGGCAATAGTTCCTTCCAATATTTTTAAAAGTGCTTGTTGAACGCCTTCGCCACTAACATCGCGTGTAATGCTTGGGTTATCGCTTTTGCGGCTAATTTTATCTATTTCATCAATGTATACAATTCCACGTTCGGCCATTTCTACATTATAATCGGCTGCTTGCAGCAATCGGCTTAAAATACTTTCTACATCTTCTCCTACATAACCAGCTTCAGTTATAACGGTAGCATCTGCTATACAAAAAGGAACTTCCAATACTTTAGCCAAAGTTTTGGCCAATAAAGTTTTGCCCGTTCCAGTTTCACCAACCATCATCACATTGCTTTTTTCAATTTCTATGTCGTTCTTTTTACTTTTTACCAATAAGCGTTTAAAGTGATTATAAACTGCTACGCTCAATACTTTTTTGGCTTCATCTTGGCCAATTACATACTCGTCAAGGTGCGCTTTTATTTGAGCGGGTTTTAGTAAAACTAATTTGTTTAAAGGAGTTGAGGTTTTTACTTCTGTATCTTCACTAATTATTCTATTAGCTTGCTTGGTACAATCTTCGCAGATGAGGGCATCGAGGCCAGCAATTAAAAATTGAACTTCATTTCTGCTACGTCCACAAAATGAACATTTATCTTCGGTTTTTTTTGCCATTAAAATGATTGAACTATTATTTTAAAAAATAGCTTACGAATATAATACAACCTAAGGCGTTTTTTGTTTATTTTTTACAAATGAATTTATAATATGCTTCATATAATATTGTTTCCCTTCTCATAAAATTTGTATTTACCTAAAAATTGAAATTACTCAGCTAATTTGTTTAGCTCAAAATAAGGGCTAATTTGCAACCCATTTTAAATTAAAAACTAAATAACAAAATTATGATAATTGGAGTTCCAAAGGAAATTAAGAACAATGAAAACCGCGTAGGATTAACTCCTGCTGGTGTAATTGCTTTTGTAAAAGCAGGTCATCAAGTATTTGTGCAAGCAACTGCTGGTAATGGGAGTGGTTTTTCGGATGAAGAATATGCTGGTGCTGGCGCAACTGTTTTAGCTACCATTGAAGAAGTATATGGTAAAGCCGAAATGATTGTTAAAGTAAAAGAACCCATTGAATCGGAATATACTTTAATCAAAGAAGGTCAATTATTGTTTACTTATTTCCACTTTGCAAGTTATGAGCCATTAACTCACGCCATGATTGCACGTAAAGCTATTTGCTTAGCATATGAAACAGTAGAGAAAAAAGACAGATCATTACCTTTATTAGTTCCTATGAGCGAAGTAGCAGGTAGAATGAGTATTCAAGAAGGTGCAAAATACTTAGAAAAACCAATGGGCGGACGTGGTATTTTATTAGGTGGCGTACCGGGTGTAAAACCAGCTCAAGTATTGGTTTTAGGTGGTGGAATAGTTGGAACACAAGCGGCTAAAATGGCTGCTGGTATGGCCGCTGACGTAACCATTATGGATATTTCAATTCCTCGTTTACGCGAGTTAGACGATATATTACCTGCAAATGTAAAAACGGTATTTAGCAATGAATATAATATTCGTGAAGCTATCAAAACATCTGATTTAATTATAGGTGCAGTGTTAATACCAGGAGCAAAAGCTCCTCATTTAATTACCCGCGAAATGTTAAAAATGATGCGTCCGGGTACAGTTTTAGTAGATGTAGCGGTAGATCAAGGTGGATGTATTGAAACTTGTAAACCTACTACACACGAAAATCCTACTTATGAAATTGATGGAATTATTCATTATTGCGTAGCAAACATGCCTGGTGCTGTTCCTTATACTTCTACTTTGGCTTTGACAAACGCTACTTTACCGTATGCTTTGCAATTAGCAAACAAAGGTTGGAAAAAAGCTTGTGCTGATAACGAAGAATTACGTTTAGGTTTAAATGTAGTAGATGGAAAAGTAGTTTACAAAGGTGTTTCAGATGCATTTGGTTTACCTTACCACGAAGTAAGTTCTGTACTTTAGTTGCCGGTTGTCGGTTGATAGAAAATATAAAAAGCTATTCCAATTTGGGGTAGCTTTTTTTTGTTTATATAATTTTTAGAGACGTTTAATTAAACGTCTTTACGGTTTGCAGGTTTAGAGACGCGATTAATCGCGTCTCTACTATTCCATAAAAAAAGCCGCTCTTTCGAGCAGCTTTTGTTGATTATTATTTTATAGATTAATGTTCGTGATTAGCATGGTGAGCATGATTATGCTCTTCTACTATTTTCATGAATTCTTCCTTACTAACTTCTTTTTCTTCAATGGTAATCATGCTTTTTACTGCTGCATTTACCTTCATTTTTACAGCCGAATTAATCATTTTACTTCTGTAATCTTCTTTCTTTAAACTTGGCTCTATTAATTGGTTAATTAAGTCTTCGTTTAGGCCACTCATTGAATAACCACCAAACATTTGCTTGGTATATTCAACAGCTGCAGCTCTAATATCGGCTTCTTCAATTTTAATTTCATTGGCAGTCATTATTTTTTCTTCTACCAAATGATTCTTCAAATAATTAGCTTCAGGTAAATAAGCAGTTTCTATGTTTTCATTAGTAAACTTATCTGCATACCTGTCCATTAACCAACGTTTTAAAAATTCGTCTGGTAATGTTACGTTGTGCTTAGCTACTAAGGTATCCATCATGTTATGTTCTAACAAGTGGTCGGCTTGGCCTGTATAAAAACCTTTGATATCTTCACTAATTTTAGCTCTTAAATCAGCTTCATTAGTAATGTTTCCTGGTCCGTAAGCTGCATCAAATAACTCTTGGTCAATGGCACCTTCAGTATTGCGTTTAATATCTACTACTTCAAAACTAAAGTTAGGATTTAAGTCGGCTACACCCACTTTAGCCACACCTAATGCATGACTCATTTCTTGCTCATCGTTATTGAATAAAGTAAAAATATTAACAGTAGATTTAGCGCCTTTGCTTATTCCTGTAAGCAATGCTTTTGCCTCAGCATTGGTTACTACCGATAATAACATAGGAACGTTATCGGCTTTTACTCCACCTTCTAATTCAGTTTTATCGTCAGCAAGTTCTACTAAGTTTAAATAAACCATGTCGTTATCTTGCTCCGCAATGCTTACTTCTTCTAATTTACCAAAACGCTTACGCATTCTTCCTATTTCTTCAGTAACCTCAGCATCATCTACACTCACAGTATAGCGAGTAAATACATCGCTTTTACCAATGTTTAAATCAAACTCAGGAGCAATTCCTAAATCAAATTTAAAATTATAATCAATGCCTTTTTCTATTTTTTCTACCAAAGTATCATGGTTTAAAACAGGCTCACCCAATAAATTTACTTTATTATCGGTAATATAATTATGTAAAGCGTTAGATGCTAAAGCATTTATTTCTTCTAATAAAATATTGTTTCCAACTTGTTTTTCAATCATTCCCATAGGCGCAGTTCCTGGTCTGAATCCGGGTATGTTTACTTTTTTTCTGTAGTCTTTTAATTTTTTGTCATAATTAGGCATGTAATCAGCGCTGCCTATTTGTATGGAAATGGTGCCATTTAAAGCATCTTTTTTATCAAATGTTACGTTCATTGTATTTATTTTATTCTTTTTTATAATTCAATATTAAAAAAAATAAGACTGAAATATTAGTTCCAGTCTTATTTCATTTTTCTTTCAGTGCGGATGAAGGGACTCGAACCCCCACGTCTCTCAACACCAGATCCTAAGTCTGGCGCGGCTACCAATTACGCCACATCCGCAAAAAGGACTGCAAATGTAAAACTTAACGTTACAAATACAACAGTTATTTTCTTATTTTTTGTCATATCGTTTTAGCTAAGCATTTGGCGCAGTTATATAATATTGAATTGCTTGCTTGTGGTTGAATTCTAAGACATAAGCATCCATTAGGTTTACTGTTCGATGAAAACACCGTCTACAAGCAAAAATGAAATAAATATTGTAAAAAAAAGTTAGCAAATAAAAACGCTAATTTTGCCCAATGGAAAAATCAAATTTTGAACGCATGTTGGAATTGGCCGAAGAAGTGTTTGCAAGCAAAAACGATCCAAATCAATTGGATGTAAATGAAGAAGTGATGGAACAATTGCAGCGCATTCACCCCGAAAGCATTTCAGAATTTGACAATGGCCATGGTCCCATTTGCTGGATTATCCAAATTCCTACCACCCGCCAACTCATGGAGCAATTTTTGGCCAATGAAATATCCGAAAAACAGCTCTTTGAATTAACACCTTTAAATGTTCCTTATCAGGCAGTTTATTTGTGTTCGGGCATGGTGCTAGAAGAATTCAGAAGAAAAGGTATTGCTAAAAAATTAGCCTTTGAAGCACTTTCAAAAATTAGAGAATCACATCCCATCGAATCACTTTTTGTATGGGCATTTACCCAAGATGGTGATATAGCTTCCGAATCGCTGGCTAAAATCAGTGGTTTGCCTTTATTTAAAAAAGTGGGTTAGTTTTTTTTAGCTGCTGGCAACTGGCCTCTGGCTTCTAGCTGTTACTTGTGGTTGGTCAAAAGACACAACCTTAGGCAAATTATTATTCATTCGTGAGATTGCTTTCCCGATTAGGCTGCACAGGCAGTGCCTCGCAATGACGTTTGATAGTATTTTTCATACTTCATTTTTTATCCTTAATACTTTCCCACTTCTCATCTCCCAAATCTCAGTGCTCATTTCCCATTTCATCATTCATACTTCATACTTCATACTTTCACACTTCTCATCTCTCAGAGCTCATTTTCTTACTTTCCAGTACTTCCATAACCGCCCGCGCCTCTATTTGTTTCGCTAAGTTCGGTGGTAATTTCCCAAATGGCAGTTTCGTGTTTAGCTATTACCATTTGTGCTATTCTTTCTCCCGATTTTATTTCAAAATCTTCGGTTCCAAAGTTTATAAGTAAAACTTTAACTTCTCCACGGTAATCGGCATCTATGGTTCCTGGGCTGTTTAAAACTGTAATGCCATGCTTAAATGCCAATCCGCTTCTAGGTCTAACCTGTGCTTCAAATCCAACTGGAATTTCCATGAATAATCCTGTAGGAATAATGGCCCTGGTATTGGCTTTTAAAATAATGGTTTCCGTTAAAAATGCACGTAAATCCATGCCTGCTGCATGTGCAGTTTCATAAGCAGGTAAATTGTTGTTGGAGGTATTAATTATTTTTATGTTCATATAATAAGTGTTTGAATAATTAAATATTGTGAATGGTTTTAAATCGTTTTTCAACAATGAATGCCAAAGCAAAAAACGAAAGTAATAAAATTGCATTAATACTATAAATAATTTCAGGTTCAGGGAACAAATTATTGGTCATTTTACCAATATAAAAAAGCACTAAAGCAAATACAGTATAACCAGCAAATTTCTTTACGTGGTAATCAATTGGGTAATATTTTTTTCCTAATAAATAACAAACTACCATCATGCTTAAATAGCAAATAAAAGTAGTCCAAGCCGAGCCATCATAACCATAAATAGGAATCCAAATGAAGTTTAATACCAAAGTAATTACTGCGCCCATGATGGCAATATTTGCACCAATTTTATTGTTATCGGAAAGCTTGTACCAAATAGATAAATTATAATAAACACCCAAAAACATATTGGCCAATAAAAGAATTGGAACTACATGTAAACCTTCATGGAATTTTACATCAATGTATTGTTTAAAAACATCAATAAAAAGAGTTACAACCAAGAATAAAGCCAAGCAAATAATTACAAAATAATCCATCACAGTGGCGTAAAGCGTGCGTTTGTCGGTAGTTTTAGAATGACTAAAAAAGAAAGGTTCCGCAGCAAATTTAAATGCTTGAATAAACAAAGTCATTAAAATTGAAAGTTTGTAATTAGCGGCATATATTCCATTCATTTCATTCGCTAAACTGGCATCGGGATACAAATATTTTATAAGCACGCGGTCCAATGTTTCATTGATCATTCCAGCAAAGCCCACTATAATTAAGGGTGCACCATAACGCAGCATTTGTTTCCAAACAGCGGCATCAAAACCCAAGCTTATTTTTTTAAGCTCTACAAACAATAATGGAATGGTAATGATACAGGCTATTAAATGGCTAATGAACACATATTTTATACCTACTTGTCCATCAAACAAAGGGATCAAAACACCTTTATTTTGCATATATGGCCCTAATAATAAAAAGTATAAATTGAACAAAATACTGGTAAAAATATTAATGTTTTTAATCACCGCAAATTTTAACGCTTTATTTTGTTGCCTTAAATAGGCAAAAGGCAACATAGTAATGGCGTCTAAGCCAATAATTAAAGCAAAATATATAATGTATTCAGGATTATTTGGGTAGCGAATTAAAGCAGCAATAGGTTCGGCAAAGAACATAAAACTTAGCATAAAAATGATTGAGCTAACAATCACCGAAGTTAAGGCAGTAGAAAATATTTTAGGATTGTCTTTATTGCTATTCGAAAACCTAAAAAAAGCAGTTTCCATACCGTATAAAAGTATTACATTAAAAAAAGCTACGTAACCATACATTTCCGATTGAGTTCCAAAATCGGCTTTTGAAAACAAGGCAGTATGTAAGGGCACCAACATAAAATTAATGGTGCGGCCTATAATGGTGCTTAAGCCATAAACAGCCGTTTGCGATGCTAGTTTTTTTAATGAACTCATGCGTTATTCTTGCTCTTTTGGTTTAGTAGAATTGGCCATACTTTGTTGAATATATGCTACTGTAAAGTCGTATACTAATTTATAGGATTCGTTGTATTTACTTAAACTTATTGCACTGGCTTTATCGTCTATATCGTGGTAAAAATGATAATCGCCCATCAGGTAAAAAAAGAATGATTTTACTCCTGCTTCTGTAAAATAATAATGATCGCTGTTTTGTGCTTTTCCGCGTGCGTTTATGTTTGGCAAATAATTTCCTTGTTCATTAATATATTGTAATAATTTAAATTCAGTTGGAAATTCAGTAGCATTCACAGCCGTCAAACCTTTTTCGCCAGTGGCCATCAAATCTAAGTTTAACAGTATTGCCATTTTATTTAAAGGAACAGAAGCATTTTGAGTATAATAATAGGAGCCAAGTAAGCCAGCTTCTTCGCCTGCAAAAGCAATAAAAAGAACTGAATAATCTAAAGGATTTTTGGCAATGGTATTCATTAAGTCCAGCATCATGGCTATACCGCTTGCGTTATCGTTAGCACCCGGAAACAAGGCTTCGCCAAACATTCCCAAATGGTCGTAATGCGCTGTAATTACTACAAATGAATCGGGATATAATTTACCATTTACACTTGCTATTACATTTTGTGTTTGATGATCGATGGAAGCTGATTCAATATCAATTTCCATTTCAATCATGGTATGTTTGATGGCATTTTTTTGAATATAAATAATTGGAAAAGCCGCTCTTTCGGTGGCTACTGTCCATGTAAATTTTTCTTGTTTGTCTATAATTAAACCTTTAGCGCCAATGGTATTTTTCAACACATTTTCAGCCCTTTCCGATTGAATCATTTTTTTATTTTGAATACCAGAAATTACTATAAAACTTCTTCGCAAAGGCTTTTTCAAAAAACTTTGAAAAGCAAAATTATTGTCAATAGTAGCAGAGTCAATGTATATAATTTCGAACTTTCCTTTTATGCTTGGGCAACCCGCATTTACTATAAAATCTCGTCCGGGTGTTAGTCCTACTGCATCAATATTTAAAAAAGTTTCACCCGGAAAAGTAATTACAGGAAAGCCAAATGTTTGAAAATAATCAATGGTAGGTGAACCTAAGCGATTTTTCCTAAAACTTTCAGCTATAAATCTAGCTGCTTTTCTATCGCCTTCTTTTACATAACCTCTGCCTGCATATTCGTCTGAGCATAATTTTTCAATAACCTGTTTGGCGTATTCTTTGTTTTGTGCTTTTGTTGCCATAGGCCATAGGCAACTAGCAATTGCCAACAGGCAAAAAAAATCCTTTGAAATAGTTTTTATACGCTTTCTAAGGATTTTCATTTTATAAATAAAAGTTTTTAAATGGCTACTACAGTGTATTCGTAGCTTTCCATAATTAGGTTAGCCAATAACTTGGTACAAGCAGTTTCTACTATTGCTTTGGCTTCCGTTTCGTTAGCAGCTTCTAACTCCAAAGTAATGTGTTTGCCAATTCTTACATTAGCTATTGTTGGTAAGCCAATATTTGGCATTGAACCAGTTACTGCTTTTCCTTGAGGATCTAATAATGCCTTGTGAGGCATAATATTGATGTGTGCTGCGTATTTCATTTTGTTGTTTTTAAATTATTATAAATTGAAAAAAGTATGTATAAAACAATGCTGATGTTTATTCCTAAATATCCAAATGCAAATAAACTAATCAAACAGCATAATAAAAAGATATATCGCAATTGATTGTTTTGCCAAGCAAAACTTTTAAACTTTAAAGCAAATAGCGGAATTTCTGCCACAAGCAAATAAGCACTTACAAAAGGGAAAATTATTAAAAACCATTGGCTTTGAAAAATGCTTCCTAATCCAAAAATATTGGCACTAATTACAAAAGGTAAAGCAGCTATGAATAATGAATTTGCTGGTGTTGGCAAGCCAATGAATGAATCGGTTTGACGAGTGTCAATATTGAATTTTGCCAATCTAATGGCAGAAAAAATAGGAATTAAAAAAGGAAAATACGACAACACATTTATTTGGTTAAAGTCGATTGGAATATTAGTAATTTTATAAAAAATAAATGCTGGAGCTACTCCAAAACTTACACAATCGGCTAGTGAATCTAATTGTTTTCCCATTTCGGAACCCACATGTAAAGCGCGTGCTACAAAACCATCAAAAAAATCAAGTATTGCGGCAGCACCAATAAAATAGGCGGCTAATTCTAAATCGTTATTCACCAAACTGGCTATAATTGACAGGCAACCAAACAATAAATTGAAGGAAGTAAGCGCATTTGGAATATGTTTTTTCATGTTATTTTGGTTTAATAATTGTTGCAAAGTATTGGTTATTTCATTATTTGACAAAACGCAGATAATATTTAGTTGCTTTTATGTACATTCATTTTAACTTTGGAATCTAAATTTCAATTGATTAATGGGTAAAATATTTTCTTTTATATTTTTATTATTCTTAACATTTTCAGTGCATGCTCAAAATTTGGTGAGCTTAAATAAAAACGGAATAGTTTCCAAGTATATGTGTATGGAACAAGCTTCTTACCAAAACATTAATGGAAAAGTGAATTTGAGTATTATCATAACTGATTACAATTTGTTACTAGAGCTGAATAATATTGATGAAAAACTTTTTGTTTGCGGTAGCAGACTTAATTCCAAGGACTTTAAAATAGTGCTCATTGATAATAAAAAGAGTATTACTTACACTTCTAATTCCAACATACAAGTTTTATTAATGTGTAATAAAAGTAAAGATACATTTACAGTAAATTTTAGTGGTTTGGTTAAAAACAGATCATCAAAAATAAATGTTACTTCTGAGTTACACGTTAAACAAACCCCAAGAAAAATTTTAAAAACCAACTAATTTTCAAATTCAAAATAATATGTATAAAAAAATACTGAGTATATCAGCAGCCCTAATATTTATTGGCCAAGTTAGTGCCCAACAAAAACCAAAAGTTCCGCACAGAAGTTTATTAGAAGCAAAAAATTCAACTGAATTACAAGCTATTTTTGAACAAAATGTACAAGCTGAATTAACTTATGCAAAAGAAGTTTTGGGCTTAAGTTTAGCTCCTCAAATGTTAGCAAACGGAGGCGTTATGCAATTGGTAGGTGTTACTCAAAATGGAATTCCTCAATATATAAAAACAGATAATACAGGCGCAGCTAAAACCATTGGAACAGATAAAGTAAATCCGGGTGGAAGTTTAGGTTTAAGTTTAAGTGGTAGTGGAATGACCAATAGAATTGGTGTTTGGGATGGAGGTGCAGTTCGATTAACGCACCAAGAATTTCAAAGCAGAGCCGTTCAAACTGATGGTGCTACTAATTTAATTGACCATTCTACTCATGTTGCAGGAACTATGGTTGGTGGAGGTGTACAAGCCAATGCAAAAGGAATGTCGTTTCAAGCGCCATTAAAATGTTACGAATGGACAAACGATAATTCAGAAATGAGTACTGCTGCAGCTGCAGGAATGCTTATTTCAAATCATAGTTACGGTTCTGTTTGTGGTTGGGAATATGACGATGTTACTCCGCAATGGAAATGGCATGGTGATGTGTCAATTAGTAACACCGAAGATATTAATTTTGGCATTTACGATGCGGAATCGCAAAGTTGGGATCAAATAGTTTATAGCAATCCATTTTTTCTTCCTTTTAAATCAGCAGGAAATGATAGGGGCGATGTTCCTAGTACCACTGATCCGAAAGTTTTTTATAATGGAAATACTGGAACCTGGGATGTTTTTTCAGGAACAACTCCTCCAGCCGATGGCCCTTATGATTGTGTTTCTACTTATGGAAATGCTAAAAATATTATTACCATTGGTGCGGTTAATAAAATTACAAATGGTTGGTCAAGCGCAAGCTCTGTGGTAATGAGTAGTTTTAGTGGTTGGGGTCCTACTGACGATGGACGTATAAAACCAGATATTTGTGCAGCTGGAGTAAATTTGACTTCAAGTTATTCAACTACAAATACTGCTTATGGTACTATTAGTGGAACATCTATGGCTTCGCCAAATGCAAGTGGTTCTGCATTGCTAATTCAGCAACATTTTAACAATCTAAATGGTCGTTTTTTACGTGCTTCTACTTTAAAAGGTTTAATTATTCATACAGCCGATGAAGCTGGAAGTAGCGTTGGTCCTGATTATAGCTACGGTTGGGGATTAATGAATACCGCAAAAGCCGTTCAAGTTATTTCCGATAGCGGTGCAAATAGTATCATTGAATCGCAAATACCAGTTGCTTTAACAGCATTTACTAGAACTGTAGTTGCAAACGGAACAAGCCCATTACGTTTAACTTTATGTTGGACTGATGTTCCTGCTAATCCATCAACAGGTGCAGTTTTAGACGATCCAAATAGCAAATTAGTAAATGACTTAGACATTAGACTTACCCGTGTAAGCGATAACCAAGTTTTTAGTCCTTACATTTTAAATCCTGCAATTCCATCGGCAGCGGCTACAACTGGCGATAATACAAGAGACAATGTAGAGCAAATTCATATTGGAACGCCTGCCGCAGGAATTTATACCATTAGAATTACTAGCAAAAGAGCCTTATCAGCTAATCAATCTTTTTCATTATTAATAAGTGGACTTTCACCAGTTCCCGCAGCTAATTTTACAGCATCTACTCAAGCTACATGTTCTGGAGGTCAAGTAGTATTTACCAATACATCGTCAGCCAGTACATCGCGTATTTGGTATTTCCCAGGAGGAAATCCTGCTACATCTACAGCGGTAAATCAAACTGTAACTTATAGCACTCCTGGAATTTATGCAGTTGCTTTAAAAGTCAGTAATGTAGCTGGAACCGATTCCATTTACAGAACTAATTATATAAAAATTGGTGGCGTAACTTTACCATTAAATGAAACTTTTGAAAGTAATTCAGCCACAGTTGGATTATGGAAAACTACCAATAATTATACAAACGATACTTTGGGCTGGCGCAAATGGAATAACACAGGAGGAACAGCACCTGGAAATACTGTTTTTGGAATTAATAATTATGATAATTCTACTGCAGGAAGAAGGTACCAATTAATTTCTCCAATTCTTGATTTTCGTGGAATGCAAAATGCAAGTTTAAATTTCCAACATGCTTATACAAGGTATGCAACTGCAGATAAAGATTCATTAATAGTAAGCATAAGTACCAATTGTGGATCTACTTGGATTAGACTTTATGGTGCTGCTGAAACAAGGCCTAACTTAGGAACCAGGCTTGCAACTTATACAAGGAATGGCGATCAAGCACAAACTTCCACCACTTTCTTTTTACCAGCTGTAGCCGCTGATTGGTGTAATAATACTATAAATAGCACTCCGTGCAATACTATTAATTTAACGCCATATGTTGGCTTAAATAATTTAATGGTTCGTTTTGAAAGCTATTGTGGAAGTGGAAATAATTTATTTATTGACAATGTTATAATAGATGGAACACCATTTAGTCCAAAAGCTGGATTTACAGTTCCAAGTTTGGTTTGTTCTAATCAAAATTTTTCAATTACTGATACTTCAAAAAACAATCCTGATACTTGGGAATATACTTTAACTGGTCCTCAGAATTTGACTTTTACCACCAAAAATCCCATTGTAAATTTAAGCACATCAGGATTTTATAATGTAAAATTAAAAGTAAGTAATGTTTCGGGTACTGATAGTGTTACCGTTACCAAATCATTTGAAGTAAAAGAATCTCCAACTTCTCCAATAGTAACAATAAATGGTTCATTAATGCTTTGCGATTCAGACTCCGCTTTACTAACTACCAGTGGTACTAATCTTAAATGGTATAAAGACAGTGTTTTTATTGCTGGCGCAATTGATACAAGTTATTATAATAAATTTGCAGGAAAAATAGCTGTTAGAACAACTGCTACAAACGGATGTTCTGCACAAAGTAATATTTTAACATTTACTGCTGGCACCAACCCACCAGTTCCAATTATTACAAAATCGTTATCAGGAAATGTGTTCTGCGATGGCGGTACTTTTGTTTTAACCTCAAGTGCAACCACTGCAAATCAGTGGCAAAAAAATGGATTAGATTTAGTAGGTCAAACTGGCACTGCATTAAATTATAACGATTCGGGAACATTCACTGTAAAAGTATCAAATGGTGCATGTTTTGCGCTTTCTGCTCCTTTAACTTTAAACAAATTAACAAAACCAAATACTTCAGAAATTACGGCTTCACGCTTTGCCTATAAAAATGATACTGCAACTTATAAAGTTACTGGTTTGCCAAGTTCTACGTATACTTGGACAATTAACGGAGGAACTATCCAAAGCGGTCAAAATACAAACACCATTATAGTAAAATGGAGTACGGGTTCTGTAGGTATCGTTAATGTTACCGAAAAAGGTGCAAATCTTTGCAATGGTTATTTAAAAACATATCCTGTTGGAATTTGGAATACAAGTTTAAACAATATTACCAATGAAAACGAAATTCTTTTATATCCAAATCCTGCCAATAACTTTATAAATATTCAGTATTTAGGAAATAGTTTAACTAATTTTCAAGTAGCAATTTTTGATATTTTGGGTAAAAATATTTTAAATCAAAATGTGAATCTTTCAAGTAAAGAAGATCAAAAAATTGATATCACACATTTACCAAAAGGAATTTATATTATTAAAATAACAGGAAATAATTTTTCGGCAAGTAAAACCATCACAAAAGAGTAAGTTTTCGTCATCAATTAAACAAAAAGAACACGCTTTGGTCGTGTTCTTTTTTGCTTTAAATATTTAAATTTTGAATCAAAAGTACAAACTTTTTAATCAATTAAATCCAAGTCAGTTAAAGCAGAAGCAAGCTTTTTGTAATGTTTTGGTTCGGTATGTTCCTAGGCTAGCTGTGGAATATTGCGCTGAGCTAATTATTTTTCATCAATTACACTTACATATTGAAAAAGAGCGTAAGAGCAAATATGGCGATTACAGTCCGCATAATGGACAAGGAAACAGAATAAGTATCAACCATAATTTAAGTAAATTTGATTTTTTAATTACTTTTATTCATGAACTTTCGCATCATACTGCTTTTGTAAAATTTGGTAATCGCCACGATCCGCATGGTGAGGAATGGAAAACTGAATTTCAAAGAAACATGGTCCCATTTTTTGAACATGAAACATTATTTCCTTCCGATTTAAAAGTGGCTATTTCCATACACATGCGAAATCCAAAATACAGCCATTCGGCAGATGTGAAACTTTTACAAGTTTTAAAAAAATATGACGAAAACAAAGTAAATACTACTGTTTTAGCTGACTTGCCAAATGGTACATTGTTCAAAATGAAAGGCTTTGACGAAGTGCTAAAAAAAATAGAAAAATTGAGAACATATAATTTATGTGAAACATTCAGCGGAAAAAAATACAGGGTTCATGCCATGGCGGAAGTAATATTGCTTGAAAACCAAAGCAATCAATAAAACTATTATATAATTTTTATTGTTCTAAACTATATAACATTTACTTTTGTAGTGTTTTTATTATTAAAAAACATTTTATTTTATGATAACAGTAAGCGATAAAGCAAAAAAACGGATAGAAGAATTAATTATTGAACAAAATTACACGCCTTCCCATTTTTTAAGAGTAGGTGTTGAAAGTGGTGGATGTTCAGGACTTTCGTATAAATTAGACTTTGACAATGAATTAAAACCTGGAGATGAAAAATTTGGGGATAAAGGGGTAGAAATAGTTACAGATAAGCGAAGTGTTTTATATTTATTTGGGACCGAACTTGATTTTACAGACGGTTTAAACGGAAAAGGCTTCACTTTTATTAATCCAAATGCCTCACGTACATGTAGTTGCGGAGAAAGTTTCTCAGTATAAACATTTTTTTTGTGGAGTGTTTGATATTTAAATCAAAAAAGTATATTTGCAGCCCTTTATTAGATAAAACACATCTAATAAATTTTAAAGATAAAAATTAAATAGAAAGATGGCTAATCATAAATCAGCAATAAAACGTAACAGAAGCAACGCAACAAAGCGTTTACGTAACCGTTACCAAGCAAAATCAACTCGTAGTGCTATTAAAGAATTACGTTTATCTGAAGACAAAACTGCAGCTTCAGAACTTTACAAAAAAGTATCAAGCATGTTAGATAAATTGGCTAAACGTAGCATTATTCACAAAAATAAAGCTGCTAACCAAAAATCTAAATTAGCTAAAGTAGTTAGTAAAATTGGAACGGCTCCTAAAAAAGTAGCTAAAACATATAAGAAAAAAGCGGCTTAATCAGTCTTTTTTCTAAATAAATTATTATTTTAAAAGCTTGCTCATTCACCATGGGTAAGCTTTTTTTTGTTTTAAAGTTATTAAAACTATTTTGCACTAAATTAAAAAAAAGTAAAATGGAAGACAGTTTTGATAAATTTAATGGTATTAAAGCTTGGGCTGAAGACGACAGACCAAGAGAAAAATTTATTCTTAAAGGTAAAAACTCACTAAGCAGCGCTGAACTTTTAGCCATACTTATTGGAACGGGAACAAGAAAAGAATCTGCGGTAGATTTAGGTAGAAAAATATTACAATTAACCCATGAAAATTTAAACGATTTAGCAAAATTATCAATTACTGATTTAAAAAAAATAAAAGGAATTGGCCAGGCTAAAGCCATAACTATTGCGGCAGCCCTAGAATTAGGAAGAAGAAGAAAAGAGGAAGATGCCAAAGAAGTACAAATTATTACTTCATCGCGTGATGCATATAATTATTTTGAACCGCTGATTTCAGATTTGCCACACGAAGAATTTTGGATTTTATTATTGGCTAGAAATAAAAAAGTAATTACAAAAAAACAAATTAGCGCTGGTGGCATAGCAGGAACAGTAGTTGATTTGAAAATTATTTTTAAAATTGCGCTCGAAAATTTAGCAAGTTATATGGTGTTATGTCATAACCATCCTTCTGGAAATTTAACGCCTAGTTCGGCTGATATTCAAATTACTAAAAATATAAAATCAGCAGGTAAAATTTTAGAGATTGAAATTGTAGATCATATTATAATTGGCGGTAATAAGTATTATAGTTTTGCCGATAATGATATTTTTTAAACTTTTATCGCTTTCTTGTATCACAAGCATTATTCTATTTTTTTAAACCAAAAGTTAATTGAAAACTGAACTAAGCGACAATGAAATAATTTTAAAATTTGCAGACGAGAAAACACGTACTGCGGCCTTTGAATTAATTCTAGAAAAATACCAAAAGAAAACCTATTGGCATATTCGCAGAATAGTGGTTAGCCATGATGATGCAGACGATGTTTTACAAAATACTTTTATAAAGGTTTGGGAAAATTTAAGCAAATTCAGAGAAGATAGTAAACTTTATACTTGGATTTATAGAATTGCAACCAATGAAGCTTTGCAATTTATTCAAAAGAAAAAACAAAATTATAATATTACATTAGACGATGTTTCCTACGAATTAAGCAGCTATTTAACTGCTGATAATTATTTTGATGGAAATAATATAGCCCTGAAATTACAACAAGCAATTTTAACTTTACCCAACAAACAGCGCTTAGTATTTAATATGAAATACTATGAAAATATGAAATATGAAGACATGAAAGATGTATTGGAAACAAGTGTTGGCGCGCTTAAAGCATCTTATTTTCATGCAGTAAAAAAAATAGAAGATTACATGAAAAATGAAATCAATCAATAAAAAAAATATCTGATTAAATTAAACCATCAACGGTTTATGGTATCAATGTAAAACATAAAATGAAAGACGAGTTAGAAAATATAGATGATGAATTTTTGAAAAATATAGGAAACAAAGGTGATTTTGGCGTTCCTGAAAAATATTTTGATCAATCGAAAGCAAGTATTTTAAGTAAAATAAATGCAGATTATAATTTTGCTGTAAGTAATAGTGAAGGTGATTTTATAGTTCCTAATAATTATTTTGAAACAAGTAAAAAACAAATTTTAACAGAAATAAATAATAAAGCTGCTGTAAAAACAAATGTACTTACTTTTGCAAATTGGCAGCTAATAAGCGGAATTGCTGCAATTTTTATTGCAATTATTTCCCTATTTGTTTTTTTTAATATTAAAAATAACAGCAGTTTAAACGCAAACTTAAACAAGGTAAGTGAAGCTGAAATGATTGAATATTTGGCCAATAACGATGTAAAAATAGAATGGATTAATGAGTTAAATCCAGAAATAAAAACTGAATCCAAAAAAGACAATAACAACAAAGAAATAGAACAATATTTATTAGAGCATGCTGACGAACAAGCACTATTAGACGAACTTTAAGAAAAAAAATACCATGAAAAAATATATTTATTTAGTAGCAATTTTTGCAACAATTTCATTGAATGCAATGGCACAAAAAGGTGAAAGATTAGAAACCATGAAAATTGGTTTTATAACGGAACGATTGAATTTAAGTAGCGATGAAGCTAAGGTATTTTGGCCTGTTTACAACAAATTTACTGACGATATGAAGAAATTACGTCAAAGTTCAAAAGGAAAAATTTCGGAGGAAATGGCCGACATGTCAGCAATGACTGATGCAGAAGCTGAAAAAGTTTTGAATGATATGGTGAATTTCAAAATTCAAGAAGCCGATTTACTTAAAAAATATGCTGCAGAATTTAAAAAGGTTTTACCTGTTAAAAAGGTAGTTTTACTCTTTAAAGCAGAAAACGATTTTAAACGTGAATTGCTTAAAAAATTATCTCAACGAAATAGGGATTAACAAATATAATTAACAGAATATTTTCAAATGCCAGCAGCTAGAAGCTAGCTGCCAGAAGCCAAAAACCTACTTCCTCAACGTAATTTCTACACTTTCTCCTTCTTTTATCATTAGCGAATTGCTACGTAACCAAGGATTTAAAAGTTTTACTGTTTTGTAATTGGTTTTAAACATAATTGCCCAATCTGCAAGATTTGGAATTGAATAATTTACCGAATGAGTCGATGTTGGTATGGTTTCGTATAAATGTCCTTTGGCTATATAAAATCCATATTGCTGCGATTTTTCAGCAATTTCCTTAATAGCTAAAATCCTAAAAACATAACGTGAAGTTTCGGTATTTAAGTACAAATCGTAATAACTGTTACCAGATTGCGTTTTTAGCTGACGTTTTAAACCTTCAATTCCCATGTTATAACTGGCAGCCACTAAGCCCCAATCGTTAAATTCCGAAAACGATTCTTTAAAATATTTGCATGCAGCATAAGTAGCTTTTTCAAGGTGATAGCGTTCATCTACTTCATCATTTATTTTTAGTCCGTACTGTTTTCCGGTTTTATCCATAAACTGCCAAAAACCTGCCGCACCAGCTGGTGAAACCACATTCATTAAACCACTTTCAATTAAGGCTACATACTTTAAATCGTCAGGCAAGCCTTGTTCTTTCAATATTTTTTCAATAGTTGGAAAAAACCGATTGGCACGTTTTAATAATAATATAGTTTGCGACTGCCAGTAAACATTGGTTAATAATTCTCTATCGAAACGTTCTTTTACATCAAATTCTTTTAAACTTATTTTCTGATTGGCAAAATATACAAATTCAGGAATGGGAAGCGAGTAACATTTTAAACTTTGATCAATCAATTGTTGTTGCTTATCGTCCTCACGCAAACTGGCGTTAATAAACATGCCGCTTCCAAAGCAAATAATTGCTAGCAGTAAAATAATGACTGTATTCTTGTTTACAAGTTTCATGTTTATTCTTCTTCAAATGGTTTAAAGTGAGCGTAATTTTTCCATTTATCGAGCACTTGAACAAAATCATCAGGCAATGGACTTTCAAAAAACATGCGTTCACCAGTTACCGGATGCGTAAATCCTAATGAACGTGCGTGCAGCGCCTGACGTGGAAGAATTGCAAAGCAATTGTCTACAAACTGCTTGTATTTGGTAAAAGTAGTTCCTTTTAAAATTCTATCGCCACCATAAGTGGTATCGCCAAATAGTGGGTGACCAATGCTTTTAGCATGAACCCTAATTTGATGTGTACGGCCAGTTTCTAATTTTAATTCTATTAAACTTACATAGGTTAAACTTTGTAAAACTTTGTAATGGGTAACACTCCATTTTCCTTTTTCTTCTTCATTGTAAAGTTGAAATATTTTTCTGTCGTGGTTACTTCTTCCAATATAACCTGTAATTGTTCCTTCAGGTTCTGGCATTTCGCCCCATGCAATGGCATTATAACTGCGATCAATGCTGTGTTCGTAAAACTGTTTTGCCAAATGTGTCATGGCATGTTCACTTTTTGCCACTACTAAAAGTCCGGTAGTATTTTTATCAATTCTATGCACCAATCCAGGACGAATATTGTTTTCTTGCGCAAAAGGTAAATCTTTAAAATGCCAAGCCAAAGCATTTACCAAAGTCCCAGTTGTGTTATTATATCCAGGATGAACCACCATGTTTGTAGGTTTATTTACTATCAATAACGAATCATCTTCGTAAATAATATCAAGCGGAATATTTTCGGCAACTATTTCGGTATTAGCTGGTGGATTTGGTAAAACGATGCTAATGATATCAAGCGGTTTTACTTTGTAATTCGATTTTACAGGCTTATCATTTACCAAAACACAACCCAATTCACAAGCTTGTTGCAATTTAGAACGAGTAGCATTGGCAATGCGAATCATTAAATATTTGTCTATACGCAGCAAGGCTTGGCCTTTTTCCACTTCTACTCTATGGTGTTCGTATAGTTCTTGGTCTTCGTTTTGGTCGTCTTCGTTTTGGTCGTTTTTTAAAAGCGGCTTTAAATACATGGTGCAAAAGTAAGGCTTTTTGATGGTTAATAGACCATGTACGATAGTTTATTATTAGACTTTCTATGGTTCATCGTCTATCAACTATTGTCTAACCAACACCGCAGCGCACCAACCATTTGTTACTACTTTTTGTTGTAAATTTAAACCAAAAGCTTGGCAACAATTTAACAAATCAATTTCTAAACTAGCATTTTTGAAGCGTGATGAATTGTTAAAATAAATATTTGATCTTCTTTTATCAAATGAACAATTCTGTAGTTACCTTCAATTAATTCTCTTACATTTTCATTATTAAATTCTGGCACTTTTCTTCCTGAAAGCGGTTGAATTTTAAGCTGCTGAGTTCTTAATTTGATTCTTTTTACTTGAATACTAGCATACTTTTTAGAATCTTGAGCAATGTAGTCAAAGATATTTTTCAAATCATATAATGATTTATTTGACCATCTTATTTTGACCATTTTTCAATTAAATTATCAACTTCCGATTCATTTACCACATTATTTAAATCCACATCCTTTATTCCTTCTTCTATTTTTTGAATAAAAATAATGCGTTCAATTAAATCTTCTGTTGTAGCATCAGTTGGCATTTTTTCGATGGTTTCAATTATTTGTTTTTTCAAAAGCATAGTTCAAATATAATAAATAACTTGCTTTTTTTATGTTTTCAATTTTAGAATGTAATCAAAAAAGTTTGAATTATAATTACAGCTACAATCCTGTAAATCCTAAAAATCTTGATTCAGACAATTTTCTATGGTCTATCGTCTATCAACTATTGTCTAACCAACACCGCAGCGCACCAACCATTTGTTACTACTTTTTGCTGTAAATTTAACCCAAAAGCTTGGCAACAATTTAACAAATCAGGCAAATCGGTTTCATAAAAACCACTGATTAACACCATGCCATTTTGCTTTACATGTTTGCTCAGTTGCTCAAAACTTTTTAGTAAAATATTTTTGTTGATATTGGCTAAAATAATGTCGTATTCCACATTTGGAACAATACTCAAATCTCCTTTTTGATAATCAATATTGGTAATTTTGTTATAGCCTGCATTTTCACCTACGTTTTCAAAAGCCCAATCATCTATATCGTTTGCAAAAATATTGGTAGCTCCTAATTGCGAAGCTAGTATGGCTAAAACACCAGTTCCGCAGCCATAGTCAAAAACAGTTTTGTTGTTAAAATCCATTTTCAGCATCAGTTCCATAATGCTTTGGGTAGTTTCGTGGTGGCCAGTTCCAAACGAAGTTTTGGGTTGAATGATTATTTCATATTCATACTTTTCAGAAATATTATGGAAAGGCGCTTTTATGATTAGTTTGTTACTTACTATTACCGGTTCAAAGCTGCTTTCCCAAAGTGCATTCCAGTTTTGCTGCGCAATATTGCTTGCTATAACTTGGCTTTTATCTACTGAATATTTAAAAATAATTTCATTGAACAATATTTCATCAAAAGCTTCTTCTTCCAAATATGCTTCAAAACCATGGTCGTTTTCTAAAAAACCTTCAAATCCAATTTCGGCCAATTCGGCTATTAACAATTCAGCTAATTCAGGGTTGCAGTTTATTTGAAATACTTTGTAATTGCTCATGTTTTGATTACTTTTTGATGTGCAAATATATTATAAAGCTGGTAAGAAATTTTGAATTTTAAAATTGCGCCAAATAGTCAATAAAATTTTGTTGGTTTAATTTTAGCTAATTCATATTTGCTTTATAAAAAAAGTATCATTTTGATGCTATAAAATCCTTATTTTGCAAAATATTTTTTATCGAAAAAACAACGTTTTTGTATATGTTAAATGCCCTTTTAAAGAAATTATTTGGAAATAAATCAGACAGAGATTTAAAACCTATTTACCCAATTGTAGCTCAAATTACCGAAGAATATGCCAAACTTCAATCCATAACTGATGACGAATTAAGGAATAAAACTGCTGAATTTAAGGCGTATATAAAATCTGAACTTACAGAAATAGATGCTAAAATAGCTGCACTTTTAGCTGAAACCGAAGTTGACGAAATTGATTTGTTAGACAAAGATGATTTGTTTAAGCAAATAGATAAATTGAAAAAAGACCGTGACGTGCAAATAGAAAAAGCACTGAACGAAATACTTCCACAAGCTTTTGCAGTGGTAAAAGAAACAGCACACAGACTTACCGAAAATAAACAATTAGTAGTTACCGCAAGTCAGTTTGACCGCGATTTAGCCGCACAAACAAAACCTGTAAAACCTGTTACCATTCAAGGTGATAAAGCTATTTATAGCAATACTTGGGATGCCGCTGGCAATAAAGTAGTTTGGAACATGGTGCATTACGATGTGCAATTAATTGGTGGAATTGTGTTGCATAGCGGAAAAATCTCGGAAATGGGAACAGGTGAGGGAAAAACTTTGGTTTCTACTTTACCTGCTTATTTAAATGCTTTGGCTGGCGAAGGCGTTCACATTGTAACTGTGAACGATTATTTGGCACGAAGAGATAGTGAATGGAATGCACCGTTATTTGAATTTCATGGTTTAAGAGTTGATTGTATTGATTACCATCAACCCAATACGGAAGCTAGGCGTTTGGCTTATTTGGCCGATATTACTTACGGAACCAATAACGAATTTGGTTTTGATTATTTACGTGATAACATGGCGCGTGAAAAAGAAGAATTAGTTCAACGCAAACACCATTTTGCCATGGTAGATGAGGTGGATTCAGTGTTAGTTGATGATGCAAGAACACCATTAATTATTTCTGGTCCGGTACCAAAAGGCGATGACCAACAGTTTTTTGCTTTGAAACCACGTATTGAAAAATTAGTCAATGCCCAAAAGCAAGTTTTCAATATGGCATTAAGTGATGCTAAAAGATTGATTGCCGCAGGCGATGAAAAAAATGGTGGTTTTAAATTATTGCAAGCACAGCGTGCAATGCCTAAAAACTCTGCATTAATAAAATATTTGGGAGAACAAGGTATCAAGCAAATATTAACCAAAACCGAAAGTTATTATTTACAAGATCAACAAAAAGAAATGCATAAAGTAGATGCGGATTTGTATTTTGTGATAGATGAAAAAGTAAACTCAATTGATTTAGTTGAAAAAGGCACGGAGTTAATTACCGCTAATGGCGAAGATCCGCAGTTTTTTATTATTCCTGATGTAGGTTCGGCCATTGCACAAATAGAAAATAAAGAAGGTATTTCGGCTGATCAAAAAGCAGAAGAAAAAGAGCAATTAATGCTTGATTTTTCTATCAAATCGGAGCGTATCCACACGGTAAATCAATTGCTAAAGGCATATTGTATGTTTGATAAAGATGTAGAATACATTTTATCGGATGGAAAAGTAAAAATAGTAGATGAGCAAACTGGTCGTGTGCTTGACGGACGTAGGTATAGCGATGGTTTACACCAAGCAATTGAAGCCAAAGAAAACGTAAAAGTAGAAGCTGCCACACAAACTTATGCTACAGTAACATTGCAAAACTTTTTTAGAATGTACCATAAATTATGTGGTATGACTGGAACTGCAGAAACAGAAGCTGGCGAATTATGGCAAATTTACAAATTAGATGTAGTGGTAATTCCATCAAATAGAGCCATTGCTCGTAAAGATGAGAACGACATTATTTATAAAACTAAACGTGAAAAATACAATGCAGTAATTGACGACATTGTTAAACTTTCGGAAGCAGGACGACCAACATTGGTGGGAACAACATCGGTAGAAGTATCGGAATTATTAAGCCGAATGTTGACTATGCGTAAGCTAAAACACAATGTGTTAAATGCAAAACAAAACCAACGTGAAGCAGAAGTGATTGCGGAAGCAGGACAAAAAGGTGCGGTAACCATAGCTACCAACATGGCTGGAAGGGGAACCGATATAAAATTAGGTGAAGGCGTTAAAGATGCAGGCGGATTAGCAATTATTGGTACCGAACGCCACGAATCGCGAAGAGTAGATAGACAGTTACGTGGTCGTGCGGGACGACAAGGAGACCCTGGTTCTTCGCGTTTTTATATTAGTTTGGAAGATGACTTAATGCGTTTGTTTGGAAGCGAACGAATAGCAAAAGTAATGGACAGATTAGGTATGAAAGAGGGTGAAAATATTGAACACTCAATGATTACTAAAAACATTGAAAATGCACAACGCAAAGTTGAACAAAATAACTTTGGAACTCGTAAGCGTTTGTTAGAATATGATGATGTAATGAACTCTCAGCGTGAAGTAATTTACGCTAAAAGAAGAAGTGCATTATATGGCGATAAATTAGAATTAGACTTGAGTAACATGCTTCACGATTTGTGTTACGAATTGGTAGAAACTTATCAGGAAATGAAAAGTTTTAGCGAGTTTAAATTAGAAACTTTGCGCTTACTAACTCATGAAGTTAAATTAACAGAAGATGAATTTAGTGGCAACACAGAGGTAGTTGTTGACTTGTTAATGGAAGAATTAAACGACCATTACAAATCAAAATTAGCGCATATGGCTACCCAAGCTTTCCCGGTATTTAATCAAATAAATAACGAAAATAAAGTTCAACAACATGAAATGATTGTAGTGCCAATTACTGATGGTTTACGCAATATTCAATTACCAGTAAATATTAAAGATGCAGTTGCAAATCAAGGAAAAGAAGTAGCAAAAGTATTTGAAAAATTTGCCACACTTTGGATCATTGACGATGAGTGGAAAGAGCATTTACGTGAAATGGACGATTTAAAACAATCATCTCAAAATGCGGTATTTGAACAAAAAGATCCTTTATTGATTTACAAATTAGAGTCTTTCAATTTATTCAAAGGATTATTGAGCAGAATAAATCGTGAGGTTTTAGGAATGCTATTCAAAGGACATATTATGGTAGGTGATAACAATCAAAATATAAAAACTACTCAGCAATTACCTAAAAAAGTTCCTGCACCAAAATTACAAACTAGTAGAACAGATGACATAGCCGAAGCGCAACAAAGAGCTATGCAAAATGCAGGAGAGCCAATAATTGACAAACCAAAACAACAGCAAGTTTATGCTGATGCAAAAGTTGGCAGAAACGATTTATGCCCATGTGGAAGTGGTAAGAAATTTAAACAATGTCACGGAAAAGAAGGTGTTTAATAGGTTATATACCTTTAATAAGCTTAAAAAAATAAAAAAATGGAGTTAGCTAAACGAATAGAGCATACAAATTTAAAACCTGATTGTACAAAGGAAGAAATTATTCAACTTTGTAATGAGGCAATAACGCATGGTTTTTATGGTATTTGTATTTCACCATATTTTGTTCAATTAGCAAAGAAATCCATTGTAAAAAAAGCCATAAAAATTATCACCGTTGTGGGTTTTCCATTAGGATATTCAACAGTTGGAGCCAAAGTAGAAGAAGCAAAAAAAGCAATTATTAGTGGTGCTGATGAGATAGATATGGTAATGAATATTGCTGCTTTTAAAAGTGGTGATATGCAAACTGTTCAAAACGATATTCAATCAGTTGTAACAGTTTGTCATTTACAAAATAAGAAAGTAAAAGTAATCATTGAAACAGCTTATTTATCTGATGAGGAAATTATTAGGGCATGTAAAGTGTGTGTAGATTGTGAAGTTGATTTTGTGAAAACATCAACTGGTTTTGCAAGTATTGGAGCGGAGCCAAGAACGGTAAAACTAATGAGAGCAAATTTGCCTAGTAAAATAAAAATAAAAGCTGCTGGGGGAATAAAAACTAATAAACAAGCTTTAGAGTTATTATTAGCAGGAGCCGATGTCTTGGGTTGTTCAAATAGTTTGAAAATTATTGAAGAAAATAATGAAAACAATTAATTTTATATCGTTTATTACATGCTGTTTTGTGTTAAATTTAAATGCTATTTCACAAAATATTGGTGCTGTTAAAATAAAAGGGGACAATATTTATTTAGATAGTTTAATTGATAAAAATATTGCCAAGAATAATATTAACAGAACTATTTCTGGATTTAGAATTCAATTGTTTTCAGGCAATGAACGCATCAATGCAAATAATATAAAGACAAAGTTTTTAAGATTGTTTCCTGAACAAACAGCTTATTTATCATACCAACAACCATATTTTAAAATTAGAGTGGGGGACTTCAGGTCAAAATTGGAAGCAAAACTTTTTTACAATAAAATAAAAGATGAATTTAGTGAAAGTATTATTATTCAAGACAAAATAAACCTCCCTAAACTATAAATTAATTTATAAATCAAAAAAGCCAAACTTATAATATGAGTTTGGCTTTTTTGATGATAAAATTTGAAAGCTAATTAATCTTTTCTTTTTAATTTTTTCTTTAGTTTGGTAGTCATTTTGTTGATGCGTTTGTAGTAACCAGTTTTGTTTGCCACAACGTAAATAGTAAGCTTTTTACCCTTTTGAACATTGTTACTCTTCAGTTTATTCCAATGTTTAATATCGGCATTACTGCAATCAAACCAATCGGCTATATCACTTAACACATCACCGCGTTTAACAACATAAAACACCTTAGCTAATTTCTGACTTTTTGGTTCAGGTTCAATTTCTATTTTATCTTTTTTAGAATTTGTGTTTTTATTATTGGGAGTAACAACATCTTGAACATTTTCTGTAACCACACTTGTGTGGTCTTGTGGCTCTTCTTTTTGAATGATTATTGGAGCAACATCAGTATTAATAGGCTTATAAACACTGTCGTTTAGTAAGTAAAATAACTTCGATTTATTTTTAGGAATTTTTATATAATAACCATCAGCACTCATTGGAATTACATCTTTTTTAAACATTGGATTTAGCTTACGTAATTCGTCTAAATCAATGCTAAGCGTATTGGCAATTTGAGTTAACGAAAGCCATTTATTTACCAAAACACTATCACTTTCATAAACCAAATCAGGAGCTGTAGTTTTTATTCCATGTTCTTTATAATAATTTAAAATATAAGTAGCAGCTACAAATTGAGGATATAAATCGCGGCAATTAGTAGGTAAATAATTAAAAATATCCCAATAATACAGGCTGTTTCCAGCCATTCTAATTGATTTATTCATAGAAATTGGCGAACAACCATAAGCACCAATCACCAAAGGCCATTGCTTATAAATGCTGTATAAATCTTTAAAATGCTGCGCAAATACTGCAGATGATTTATTGATATCTCTGCGTTCATCTACGTAAGTATTTACTTTTAACTTATACATTTTTGAAACCGTGTAACTCATGGTCCAAATTCCGCTTGCTCCATTTGCATTTGAAAAAGTTGGATTCAATTCTGAGGATGAAACTGCCAAATATTTTAAATCTGTTGGTAAACCTTTTGCGCGCAAATGTTTCTCTAAAATTGGGAAATAGTATTTGCTTAAAGCAATTAAATCGCGGGTTTTAGCAGGATTTTGAATATAAAATTCAATGTGTTTTTTTACCTCTGGATTATATATTAATTCAGTTTGCGAGCGCAATGCTGCCAAACGTTGAGCATAAACTTGGTCTTGAGCAAATATTTGAAATGGCATTGCAAACAACATCAAAATGGCAATGATTTTTGCAGTTTTGTTTTGCAATTTATATAATTGGATAGGGGTTAAATTCATTTTATAAAATTATAAACGAGGTAGTACTTGTATTTATTGCAAGTGTAACTTAAAAAAAGAAAGAAAATATAAGAAGTAATTAAGTTGTAAACATCTTAATTGGCATTTGGTCTTATATTTTTGACCATTTCCAGAAGCTTTGCTTCCTCTTTATGATTTGCCATTAATTGCATTCCAATTGGCATATTTTCATGATCGGTTCCGTAAGGAAATGAAATAGCAGGAATACCAACTATATTAGCATGAACGGTAAAAATATCGGCTAAATACATTTGGATTGGATCGTTGCTTTTTTCTCCAATTTTAAATGCTGTAGTTGGTGTAGTTGGCGATAATATAAAGTCGTAATTTTCAAATATTTCAGCAGTTTTATTGGCTACAACTCTTCTTACTTTTTGGGCTTTGGTGTAATATGCATCGTAATACCCAGAGCTTAATACAAAAGTTCCAAGCATAATTCTTCGTTTTACTTCTGGTCCAAAACCTTCGGAACGAGACATGCGAATGGTTGATTCAATATCTACCGCATTTTTGCTCCGTAAACCATAATGCATTCCTGCAAAACGCGATAAATTGCTGGAAGCTTCAGCAGTTGTTAAAGTATAATAAACAGGAATTACATAGCTTAATTCAGGAAAACTAATAGCATCTACTTGATGACCTTCAGTTCTTAATTTTTCTATTAAATTTAGTGTTGCTTGCCTAACTTCTGGCTGCACACCTTCCATGTCAAGTGTTTCTTGAATATATGCTATTCTTTGTTTTTTAGGCAAGTCAAATGTAAAATCGTTTAAATCTTCTTGAATTGCGGTAGCATCAAAGTCATCTTTTCCAGCCATAACAGAAAGCAACAATTTTGCATCTTCTGAACTTTTAGTAATGGTTCCAATAATATCAAAACTACTGGCATAAGCTATTAAGCCCCAGCGCGAAATACGTCCATAAGTTGGTTTGAAACCATAAGTTCCAGTAAATGCACCTGGCTGACGAATAGAACCTCCGGTATCGCTACCTAAAGCTGCATGGCAAAGTTGCGCTTGAACCGAAACAGCCGACCCGCCTGAACTTCCACCCGGAACTTTTGAATTATCCATATCGTTTAAAACATTTCCGAAAGCAGAATTTTCGTTAGAAGCGCCCATGGCAAATTCATCGCAGTTTAAGCGACCAATAATAATGGCATCTTCTGCTAATAATCGTTCAACTGCAGTTGCAGAATAAAGCGATATAAAATTTTCAATTATTTTTGAAGAAGCAGAAACTTTGTGGTCTTTATAACAAATATTATCTTTTATTCCAATGACCATTCCTGCTAATTTGCCAGCAGTTCCATTTGCTATTTTCTTGTCTATATTTTGTGCTGCGGCAATGGCTTCATCGCTCCAAACTTCCAAAAAAGCATTCAAGTGTTTTTTGTTTGCTATGTTTTGTAAATATTGGTTTACAATGGCTTCAACATTGATAGTTTTACTAGCCAAGGCTTGGCTTATTTGAGCATATGAAATATAGTTTTCCAAGTATTTTTCTGGTTTTTTATTGCTAAAAAAGCAATGATAATTAAACAAAAAAATTCCTCTAAACCTAGAGGAATTTCGAATTGAAATATTTTAAAAAATTACTGAAAAAATTATTCAGCGTCTTTTTTATCTTTAGTTTTCATGCCGTCTTCTATTTGGTCTTTTACACTTTTTTTTGCATCGTTAAATTCACGCATACCTTGACCAATTCCACGCATTAATTCAGGAATCTTTTTACCACCAAACAATAGTAAAATAGCTAATCCTATTAATATCATTTCTGTACCACCTAATCCAAACATAATTTTATTATTTTATTAATGGCAAATGTAACCATTAATTTTTATTTTGAAAATATTTTTTATCAGTTAGTTAAGTGTTTTACATCTGCTTGCTGGCAACTGGCTGCTGGCCGATTTAACTGAGCAGTTTTTTACTAATTGGCTATCAATATTTCCCATATATTTCGCTGAATAACACAGAAAATTTCACTTTTTACCGATGCCTTAACTTGAAGTGAAGGCATCGGTTTGTAAACTAATAAATCAAACATATTAACCAATCAACTCTTCAACCAATCAACCTTTTCAAACCCAACCTAACCCAACTGAATTCCCTTCAACTTCCTGTAAAAACCAATGGCAGCGTTGTCGGTCATGCCCGAAATAAATTCGCAAATTTTCATTACTCTATTATATAAATCAGGGTTTGGAATTTTATTTTTACCTATAAATTGTTCTGGAATCAATTCAATTACTTTTTTACTTTGGTAAAATATTTTTGAATTGTCTAAATGAGCTTCGTGGTGTTGGTTTAAAGCTTTAATGCAAATATGCAACAAGCCACTGATTACCTCAAAACCAGCAGCTTCTATTTCTAAAACCACTCTATTTCTATACACTTTTTCTTTGGTAATGGTTTTTATTTTTTCTATTAAATGAATTTTACTGCTCAGTTTTATCAGCGATTTATCAAAAGTTCCATTTAAAATTGCTTCCTCATTTTGCATAAAAATAACTGCTAATTCATTGGTAAGGCTATCAATTGCTGAGGCACGCAAAAAACCTATTTGACCTTCTAAAGTTAATTGTTCAAATTTATTTTCATCAAAAAACTCCACAAAAGGAATCAATAATTCTTTGGCGTAATTCAAGTCAATCCACTTTAAGTTTAAACCATCTTCAAAGTCAATAATGCTGTAACAAATATCATCGGCTGCTTCCACCAAAAACGCCAATGGATAACGACACCAGTTCAAATTTCCATCATTACGAAGGTTGAGCAAACCTAATTTTTGAGCTACATCGGTAAAATAGGAAACCTCACTTTGAAAGAATCCAAACTTTTTTTCGCATACTTTTTTATCGGAATAATTGGGCAAACTTTCTTTTGGATATTTGCTAAAAGCCGCCAAAGTAGGGTAAGTTAATCGCAAACCTTTTTCATTACCGCTGTAGTTACAAAGTATTTTAAAACCATTGGCATTGCCTTCAAAATTGGTTAAATCTTCCCATTGTTTGGGATTATTTATTTCTTTTTCCAATTCCTTTCCTTTTCCGTTTAGGAAATATTCACGAATGGCATCTTCACCACTGTGGCCAAAAGGAGGATTTCCAATATCGTGCGATAGACAAGCGGCAGCCACAATGCAACCTATATCGTAACTGCTTAATTCGTTTTGTAATTCAGGATATTTTAGCAATAATGCTTCCGCCACTTTTCGTCCTAAACTGCGTCCCACACTCGAAGTTTCTAAACTATGAGTAAGTCGGTTATGAACAAAATCGTTTTCTGGAAGCGGAATTACTTGGGTTTTATCTTGCAGTTTTCTAAATGATTCAGAAAAAACTACTCGGTCAAAATCGCGTTCAAATTCTGTTCTGCTCGTTCCATTTTCTTGCAGTGTTTGGTTATATCTATAAGGTTTTAAAAGTTGTGGCCAATTCATTGTCATGTTGCAAATATATTAAACCATGTGGTTTACAATAGCTTTTTATTCAATAAGCTTGAACCTCATTGCAAGGAACGAAGCAATCCCTTTGTTGTTCTTGAGATTGCTTCGTTCCTCGCAATGACGACCATTTTGGTTGATTGTAGCTTAACGAAAGTTTTCAAGTATTCACTATTAAAACCTTGTTTTTATTGGAAATAGGAAATGTTTTTACTTCACAATTCAATCCTTTGTTTTGATAAAAACCCAATAATTTTTGAGTTTGGTTTTCTTGATCTTTGTTGTTACAAATGGTATTTATAATAATGGTTCCATGCGGACACATTTGCAATAATTGCTCGTTAAAAGCTGCATCGTATATTTTATCAACTGCTTTATTGTCTTCAAATAAATCAACAATTATTAAGTCAAACGTATTTTTATCGGCTTGTTCAGCAGCATAAATAAATGCATCTTCTGTAATTACATCTAGGTTATTGAATAGCTGTAAATCAAAATATTTTTGGGCAATTTGCACCATTATTTCATCGTATTCTACCGCAGTAATATGACCTTGAATTTTCAGTTCATTTTTTAAAATATGAACAATGCTTCCTCCACCTAATCCAAAGCATAAAATTTTATTGGGCGGATTTTTTTCAATTTGCAAATAAGAAAAAACAGCTTGGAACAAAAAATGCAAACCATCGAACGATTGATTAGCATTTCGTGTATTTACCATTAGTTTTCCTTCCAACATCACTACATTTATTTTCCCGTTTTTTTTACTATCAAAACTTTCAATAACGGTGTCGAAAAGGTAACTGCTTAAGTATTTTATTTTACTGCTTTTTGGTGCGGACATGATGGTTCAAAATAAAGAATTTTAGTTGAATATTTTTAGGATGAAATTATTTGATAGTTATAACTGGTAAATAAATGAAAAATTTAATCCATCTGATTTTAAAAAATAAACATATATATTTGAAAAAACTTATAAAATATGAACATTGAAGTAGTAAAATACGAATTGATAAATAAGCTGTTGAGTACAACAGACGAAAGTCTTTTAGAACAAGTGATGGTTGTTTTTAAAAAGTCGAATAAAAAGAATGAGGGTGTATCAGTTATGCAATACAATAATGAATTGAAAGCAGCTGAAACCAGGATAGAGAATGGCAAATTTACTACGAATGATGACCTTGAATTAGAAAGTAAAGAATGGTAATCATAAAGAAAAAGAGAATCATTCTATGGGATGATGAAGCCAAACTTTATTTTAAACAAGCTATACAATATATAAAACAAGAATCTCCTCAAGGTGCACAAACAGTTAAGCTAGCAATTTTAGAACATGTAGCTATTCTGAAAAAAAATGCTGGAATTTATGAAGTTGACAAGTTCAAATTTGAAAATGATGGAAGTTACAGGTCAGTAACTGTTTTTAGTTATCGCGTTACCTATAAAATTACGGAATCACACATTCTCCTCTTAAGAATTAGGCATACGAGTCAAGACCCAATTATTTATTAAAATCTGATTCATACTATCAAGATGTGAGTGAGTGCAATTAACAAAGAATTTTAGCTCAATATTTTTAGGATGAAATTATCTTGTTATTATTGCGAGTCATAAAATGAAAAAGTTTTTATACCATATTTATTCCATTCCTTTGTATTTATTGGCTTTGCTGCCTTTTCCATTGCTGTATTTATTAAGTGATGGTTTGTGCTTTTTGGCTTTTAACCTGATTGGCTACCGCAAAAAAGTGGTTTATGAAAACTTGCGTAATTCATTTCCAACATACACTGAAAAAGAAATACATGCCATTGCCAAAAAGTTTTACTCGCATTTATTCGATACCATTTTAGAAACTTTTAAATTACTTACTATGAGTAAAAATGGGTTAAAAAAACATGGAGTTTATACCAATTTGGAGGTAATGGATGACATTATCAATCAAAATAAAAGCTTTGTAATTTTAACGGGCCATATGGGAAATTGGGAATGGCTGCCCAATATTTGGCATTTAGAAGGCAAGGCAGACATTGTAGGAATTTACCATAAATTAAGCAGTCCGTTTTTTGAATGGTTTACCAAAAATATGCGAGAAAAATTTGGCATTCAAATGATCACCATGGAAAACACATTGCGGGGAATGATTGCGAATAAAAACAAATTAACAGGCACTGGATTTATTTCCGACCAAACACCAAGTAAAGAAAATGCCCATTGGCTCACTTTTTTAAACCAAGATACTCCTGTTTTTATGGGTGCCGAAAAAATTGCTAAAAAATTCAATTATCCTGTTATCTATTGTCATATTATAAAACCTAAGCGAGGTTATTATGAAATAAAAATAGATGTAATTACCATGGAACCTCAAACTACGCCTGATTTTTATATTACAGAAACGTTTAATAAATTACTAGAAGCCGACATCATCAATCAACCAGAAATTTGGCTTTGGAGTCATAGAAGATGGAAACATAAGAGGGGTTAAATTCATTAAAAATTTCCTTCAATTTTTAATGGATTTCTTCAGTTTTAAAAATATAAAACAGCAAATAATTGATGAAATTATTTGCTGTTTTATTTAAAATATCATTTTCCAAAACCCTTCTTTTAAGCCAAAAAATATTTCAAAACATTTTTTTCAAAGTTTTTTCTTTTTTCTTTTCATAATTAAATCGCAATGGATTTAGCCTTTGCGTACATTTTGAATAATATAGTTTTTAAAATTAAAAAATATGACTTGACGTTATTATAATATTGATATACATTGCTATACAATTTAATAAAAAAATTATGGATAAAAACTTTACACGAAAAATTTTAATGGTATTATTATTTGTAAACTTGGTTTACTATAGTAAAGCTCAGTTAAACTATTTGCCGGGTGGTTTTGCTACCACTGCGGGAACCTATGTAGATTTGGGGTCTAATGGAGATTCCATAGTTACTGCCAATAAAGATGATGCTTTTTCTAGTGCATTGCCAATTGGATTTACTTTTAACTTTAATGGCGCTCCTTACGATTCCTTTGTTTTAAGTACCAATGGATTTATTAAATTGGGTAGAGATTCTGCTTCTCGCCATTATTTGTTTACTACTATGGCCCAACCACCACAAAATGGACCCTTTACTTCGAATACTTCATCTCCAGCTGGTTACGACAGTTCTATGTTATTTGTATTTGGACAAGATTTAATAAGTGCTACCAATGCCAATGCTGAATATAGAGTTTATACTTCTGGTTTTTATGGCTCTAGAGTTTGTACTATACAATGGAAAAATGTAAAAGATAAATTACAAGCTAGTTTAGGTGGACAATATGACACCATGAATTTTCAGATTAAATTATACGAAACAACCAATGTAATAGAATACGTTTATGGATATTGGAGTACCACTATTGTAATAAGTGCGGCAAGGTTTGCTGCAGTTGGAATAGTAGGAAAAAGTGTGACTACTGCTAATCAAAATCTTCATTTAGTAAAAGGTTCTACCATTGCTTGGGGAAGTTCAGTTCCTAACACAGGTTTTTATTTAAATAATGCAGTTAATTATAGAAATCCTATTAGTTCGCCAGCTGGTCCATTGCCTGGAACTGGCAGAACATTTCAATTCACACCCATTGTATTAAATGATGCATCTGTTAGAACAATTTATGCGCAAGGAAAAGTATCAAGGTTATATAATACTCCTGATTCTATTAGGGCTTATATTTCAAACAATGGAGTAAATGCTATAAGCAGTTTAGTGGTAACTTTAACCATTAGTGGCGTTCATAGTTATACTACATCAACTACTGTTTCAACTATAGCAGCTGGCTTAAGTACCACAGTAAGTTTTGCTCCATATTTACCTTTAATAGATGGTGCTTCTATTATTACTGTATCGGTTCCTAGCGATGATAATAATGCAAATAATGTATTAACCAATAGCTATTTGGTAAGCCCTTATGAAATGAATTATAGAGATACATTAGTAGCTCATTCGGGAAGTAATGGAATAACAGTTCCTAATTTTTGGGGGTCCAAATATTTTATAAAAGATTCAGCAATTATTACAACCATTAAAGCATATTTAGTATCAAATTCTGATGCAACTGGCGATACAGTTTGCGGTATGGTAATGGATACTTTAGGCAGAATAATTGGCAGATCACCTAATAGAATAGTTCAATCATCGGATTTAGGAACGTATATGGTTTTTTCTATCTCTAATTTGCCTACAGTAACTAATCAATCTGTTATTGCTGGAATAGCAGGTGGAACATCTATCAATGGCTTAAATTATTTTTTAGGAACATCACAAACTGAAGTGCCAATAAGAGCGCCCAATCCGTTTTACTTTATGACCGCTTATGATGCACTTACCGCATCCTATATACCAATTAGCAATTCTGTGGTAGGAACTATTTATGCAGTTCCTGGAATTGTTGGTGGTCAAACTACTAGATTAATGTTAGAATGTGTTGCTCGCCCTATTCCACAAATTGATGTGGCTCCTGTTTCGTCTTCTTTATCTAACAAATATAATTTGCCTACGGGCGTAAATTTACCTTTTAGAGTTACAATTCAAAACAAAGGTCAGCAAACACGAGCAGCTGGAATAGCAGTTAGATACAGAGTAAATAATGGTCCTGTTATTGGTCCAGTAAATACCACAACTTCTATACTTAGAAATGATACTACCAGTGTATTATTTACAGGTACAAATGCTTTAAATTTTTCAACTGCTGGAACTTATAGTATTAAATTATATACCAACTTTACCAACGATTCAATTATTTTTAACGACACCATGGTATTAACTTATGTGGTTGCTCCGCAAAACACCTTACCATTTAGGTCATCAGGAACTAATTTAACAACCCAATGGACTATAAATAATGCCAATGCTGTTAAACCAATTTGGAAAACATCGGCATCAGTTACACAAGCAAATGGAAGTGCAAGCGTTTCGTTAATGGCCGATAATATTAACTATAACGACAATGGAAGAATTGTTTCTTCTTCTTCATTTAATTTTTCAGGAAAAGCGCATCCAACTTTGTTTTATTCATTGGCACATGCACCTAATACAAGCACATCAAACGAAGATACTTTTGATATTGAAGTTTCAACTGATGGTGGAAATACTTTTACGGTTATTGAAACTTTAACAGACCAAAATGGTAATCCTAGTTTAGGAACAGCAGCGGTACAAAGTACTACATATGCTCCTTCATCTACTATACAATGGCGCCAAGCTACGGTTGATTTATCCGCCTATGCCAACAATACATACGTGCAAATTGCATTTAGAAGCAGATCAGGTTTAGGAAATCAGATTTATATTAATAATATCAACGTGTTAAATGCAGTTACATTAAGCCAACAAAGTGTTACTTCTGCTACGTTTTATTCAGCTGGAAACATCAGTGTTTCATATACTTCATCTATTGGTGCATCTAATGGAGTTTTATCTGTAAGTCGTTTTGGAGGCACACCAGTTTTTAGCAGTGCCAGTCCAGTTTTTGTAACTAATTCTACGGCTTCTACTAATAATTCGGCTGTGTTTACACCAAACGTAGTAAGTCCTTCTGCTTGGTATTCTGTTAATTATTCAGGAATTGGAACAGGTTATTTACCAGGAACAGCACCTTTCGATTTATACTTTAATACTTCAGTAATTGGTGGAGTTCAAAGTCCTGATAGTTTATATTTAGTTAGAAGGTCTGAATCTACAGGTGGTTGGGTAGCTTTAAATACTACTTTAACTTCAGGTTTATTGGTAGCTGCAGGCCTAACATCCTATGGCGATTTTGGAGTAGCAAGTGCTTCATCGGTTAATACTTTGCCAGTAAAATGGTTAACATTTAACGCTACAAAAATTGATAAAAACAATATTCAATTGGCTTGGTCTACTGCTTCTGAAACTAATAATAATGGTTTTGAAATAGAACGAAGTTACGATGCTAAAAACTATACCAATATTGGTTTTGTAAAAGGAGCTGGAACTAGTAATAAATTGAATAATTACTCATTTGTTGATGCTAATACAAATGGTTTTGATGTATATTATAGATTGAAACAAATAGATTTTGATGGTAATTTCTCATACTCAAACATTGTTAAAATTAGCAATACTGATAATGGCACATTTGATATTGTAAATGTGCAACCAAATCCATTTGATAATGAATTAAATATTAGAATAAACGCTATTTCTGATAAAAATATTCAAGTGTTAATTTACGATTCAAAAGGTGCATTGGTAAGTGAAAGAAATGTAAGTGCAATACTGGGTTTAAATATCATAAACATTGACAATGCCAATGTTTTACCTAAAGGTTTTTATGTGTTAAAAGTTACCCAAGGCGGAATAACTAAAGCCGTTAAATTGGTGAAATAAAATGGTTTTAATACATTAAAAAAAGAGGCTATCCCAAAAGGAAAGCCTCTTTTTTTTAGTCACATTGAGCGTAGTCGAAATGTTTTGAAAACGCTAAGTTAAGTTCTCGACTCCGCTCGAACTGACGAGCATTTATTTTAGGTTGATGTCTTCACCAATCGAAAAGTGGAATTAAAAATAAACTATCTCAAAACAATAAACCTTAAATCGTTTGTGTTAAAATCTTTTTCCAATTAATAGCGTCATCTAAAATACTTTTGATGCTGCTGATTGGAATGCGTTCTTGCACCATCGAATCGCGGTGGCGGATAGTTACTGTTTGGTTTTCTAAACTTTCATGATCTACCGTAATGCAAAATGGAGTTCCTAATGCATCTTGTCTGCGATAGCGCTTGCCAATGGCATCTTTTTCTTCGTAAAAACAGTTATAATCAAACTTCAAATCGTCAATGATTTTACGTGCCACTTCTGGCAATCCATCTTTTTTAGTTAATGGGAAAATAGCCACTTTGTAAGGTGCTAAAATTGGAGGTAAAGCCAAAACTACTCGTGTATCTTTTTTATCTCCTTCGCCTACTTCTTCTTCTTTGTAGCTGGCGCAAAGTGTGTATAAAAACAATCGGTCTAAACCAATACTGGTTTCTATTACATAAGGAATATAATTGCCATAAGGTTTTCCATTTTCGTCTAAATCAGCATCAAAATATTGCATTTTTTTGCCTGAATGATCTTGGTGACTTTTTAAGTCAAAATCAGTTCTGGAATGAATGCCTTCTACTTCTTTAAATCCAAAAGGAAAATCGAATTCAATATCGGTTGCCGCATCAGCATAATGTGCTAGTTTTACATGGTCGTGAAAGCGGTAACTCGCTTTATCAAATCCCAATGCTAAATGCCATTTTATTCTAGCTTCTTTCCAATATTCGAACCATTGTTTTTGTGTACCCGGACGAACAAAAAACTGCATTTCCATTTGTTCAAACTCACGCATGCGCATAATGAATTGGCGCGCTATAATTTCGTTTCTAAATGCTTTTCCGGTTTGTGCTATTCCAAAAGGAATTTTCATCCTGCCACTTTTTTGAACATTTAAAAAATTCACAAAAATTCCTTGCGCAGTTTCTGGACGTAAGTATATTTTATCAGCATCTTCGGCCATTGCACCCATTTCGGTGCTAAACATTAAATTGAATTGGCGCACATCGGTCCAGTTTCGAGTACCGCTAATAGGACAAGCAATTTCGTGTTGCTCTATTAACGTTTTTAGTTGATCTAAATCGTTTGCCAAAAGTGCATTATCCAAAGCAGTTTGTAACTCATCGGCTTTATTGGTTTTGCCATCTTTTTGGTATTTAGCAATTTTATCTTCCAATAAATTATCAGCACGGTAACGCTTTTTACTGTCTTTATTGTCAATCATTGGATCGCTGAAACCATCAATATGGCCGCTGGCTTTCCAAGTTTTTGGGTGCATAAAAATAGCAGCATCTAATCCCACAATATTATCGTGAGTTTGCACCATAAATTTCCACCAATATTGGCGCAAATTATTTTTTAGCTCCACACCATTTTGCCCGTAATCATATACCGCACCTAAACCGTTATCATAAATTTCGCTGCTGGTAAATACAAAACCGTATTCTTTGCAATGCGATACTACTTTTTTAAATATATCTTCACTCATAAATTGAGGCGCAAAATAAGCAAAACTTGTTGATTTTTGATTTAGAGATTTAGAGATTTAGAGATTTGGAGATTTGGAGATTTGTTTTATTGTTTTTTGTTGGATTGATAGATGGCTGAATTGTTAAATTGATGTTTTACCAATTTTTTCAAACTAAAAATAAGCCATTTACATAAAAAATGAAATAAAATTAGTTACAATACACTACATTCGCCACACATTATGCAAAAACAATGGCGAGCAAAATCCGAACCCGATAAGAAGACTGTTGAAGCCTTGTCTAGTGCTATTAATGTAAACAAAGTGCTTTCAGGAATTTTGGTGCAGCGTGGCGTTGATACATTTGAAAAAGCAAAGAATTTTTTTAGGCCTCAATATTCCCACATGCACGATCCTTTTATTATGAAAGGAATGACCAGAGCCATTGAAAGAATAGACGAAGCCTTAGCAAAAAATCAAAAAATATTAATTTATGGCGATTACGATGTGGATGGAACTACTTCGGTTGCTACTGTTTACGATTTTTTTTCCAAGCGTTTTAAAGAAATAGAATATTATATTCCCGATAGATATACCGAAGGTTATGGCATATCGTTTATGGCCATTGACTGGGCTAGCAATAATGGTTACAGTTTAATTATAGCGTTAGATTGTGGTATAAAAGCCAACGATAAAGTAAAATATGCCAACAAAAAAGGCGTTGATTTTATTATTTGCGACCATCATTTACCAGGCGATGAATTGCCAGAGGCAGTAGCTATTTTAAATCCAAAACAAGCCGATTGCCCTTATCCTTTTAAAGAACTTTCGGGCTGTGGAATTGGGTTAAAATTAGTGCAAGGATATTGCATTAAACACGAAATTGATTTTAAAGAAGTAGAAGAATACATGGACCTTTCGGCCATTAGTGTAGCCAGCGATTTGGTGCCTATTATGGACGAAAACCGAGTAATTACTTACCAAGGTTTAAAAAAACTAAAAACAAATCCGAACCGAGGTATCAAAGCATTGTTAGAAAATTATGCGCCTAGGCCAGAATATTCGGTAAATGATATTGTGTTTTTTATTGGACCAAGAATAAATGCAGCAGGTAGAATTGCAGATGCAAAAGATTCGGTGAGGCTAATGATTTCTGATAAAGACAAAGATTCGGCAGAAATTGCTGAAATGATTAACCATCACAATAACGAACGCAGAAACTTTGATAGCAGCATCACCGAAGAAGCTTTTAATATGATTTTGGCCGATAAAGATTTTCATAGCCGAAAATCTACGGTTTTATTTCATTCAGAATGGCACAAAGGTGTAATTGGAATTGTGGCTTCGCGATTAATTGAAAAATACTACAGACCAACTATTGTTCTTACAGAAAGCAATGGAATGGCAGCTGGTTCTGCTCGTTCTGTAGAGGGTTTTGATTTATACGGTGCCATTGAAGAATGTGCGGATTTATTAGAACAATACGGTGGACATACACATGCTGCTGGTTTAACTTTAAGGGTAGAAAATGTTCCAAAATTTCAAGAAAAATTTGAAGCAATTGTTTCCAAAAACATTGTTACACGGAGTTTAACACCCGAAATAGAATACGATACTGAAATTCCTTTTAGGGCTATAACACCAAAGTTTTTTAGTGTGCTAAAGCAATTTGCTCCTTTTGGACCAGGCAATGCAAGCCCAATTTTTATGACCAGAAATGTATGGGATGTAGGCGATGCAACCATTGTTGGAAACAACCATTTGCGCTTAAGTTTAACCCACGAAGAAGGTGGAAGAATATACAAAGCAATTGGTTTTGGATTAGGCGAACACCATGATAAAGTAGCGCAAGGAATTAGCTTTGATATTTGTTATTATATAGAAGAAAATTTCTTTAACGGACACGTAAATTTACAACTGAATATTAAAGATATTTTGTTTAAAACGTAATTTCTACTTCCATTTCTTTACCATCTCTAACTACAATGGCTTTTACTTTTTCGCCTTTGCTGTATTTACCCAAACATTTCATGTAAGCTTGCATATCGGTAACTTCGTCAACGCCTAATTTTATAAGGGTGTCGCCACGTTTTAAGTTTGCATTTGCAGCAGGTCTTCCCTCTGTAACTCCATCTATTCTTACCCCTTTTCCCTCGTATAAATAATCGGGCATAATGCCTAAAGTTACTTTAAAACTAGTGCTTCCTGTGCTTGAATGCGTGTCTTTGGTTTTAGTGAATTTTAAACGTGGTTCATTTTCTAAATTATAAACCAAATTATATATGTATTTGATGACTGATAATTCACCTTTATAATTAATCAAATGATCGTCATCGCTAGGTTTGTGATAATCGTAATGTGAACCAGTAAAGAAATGTAAAACAGGAATTCCAATATTATAAAATGATGTGTGATCACTAGCACCCACGCCACTTTCCGATGTTTTTGGTTTTATACCTTCAATATTAATATTAGCCAAAGCAGTGTTCCATGTTGGCGATGTTCCTACACCATCAATAGCAAAAGTTTGTTTGGCAGTATCTAACCTTCCAAGCATATCCATATTTATCATGTAGTTAATTTTGGTGGTGTCAATGGTTGGATTTTTGCAAAAATAATTAGAACCTAAAAGACCTTCTTCCTCGCCACTAAATGCAATGAACAAATAATTATATTTACTTAAATGTGCTTTTTTTATAACTTCGGCTAATTCAATTAAAGCAGCGGTTCCACTTGCATTGTCATCGGCACCGTTATGAATTTGTGGTTTTTCGTTTTCGATTTTTCGGTAAGTGGAACCGCCTAATTCATTATAACCCAAATGGTCGTAATGCGCACCAATGACTACTGTTTGCGCAGCTTTATTGTTTAAATATGCAATTACATTATGGCCGGTTAAAGTTCTTGAAATGGTATCAATATTTAATTCTACAGAAGCATTGTCAAAATGAATGGAGTCAATTTTAAACTCATGAGAAATAAAATAAACAGGTATTTTGTAAAAATGATTTTTGAAAAACGGTTTGAATTCTGGTTCTAAAACATCCGCATTTTGGTTAATAATAATGACAGCTTTAGCGCCTAAAGCAATGGCGGTATCTATTTTATTTTCTAGTCCAATTTTGTTGTTTGGGTTGTTTTTATCGGCTAATTTATACACCAATATTTTTCCATCTAAATGCTTTTTATTTAAATAATCGGTAGTATTTCCAGCTCCAAGCCAAATAGTTTTTCCTTTAATTTTTCCAAAATTACTTTCACTTAAAGGATAAAAACCAGTTGGGTTTATGCCTCCTAAAACTTTTTCAAAACTTTTCCTGCTCATAGAAAAAGAAACATTATTGTACGATAACTTACTTAAAGTAAAAGCTTGCAAAAACCCACCATCAGTGCCTTTAGCAGTTAATCCAAGTGATTGAAAATTATCAATTAAAAACTCATAGGCTAATTTTTCTCCACGGCTTCCCATTAATCGTCCCTCTAACCTGTCGCTTGCTAAGTAACTTAAGTTTTGTTCCAATGAATTGATGGTTTCTTCATCGGTTTTAATTAAATTTTGAGCAAATAAATTGCCAAAGGCACTAAATAATAGAATGGATAATAAGTATTTCATAAATAACTTTTAATAAAACAATGGAAGCAAAGCTAGCGAATATAATTCGAATGGTTTGCGATTTGCTTTTTTGAGCAGTTTTTACGCCCATTTGAGCAAATAAAAATGTTCCAATAATTAAAGGTAAAGCAATGGGTAAAAGGATGTAACCAAATTGGAAATTGTTTACATAATTTTGGGGAACAGCATTTAAATTTAAAATGCCAATTACAATAGCAAAACCAAGGATAACACCAGTAGAAATAGCGCTTGCTTTTTTAATATCTATCTTCATCCATTCGGTAAAAACAGGCGTCATAATTACTCCGCCTCCTAAGCCCGACATGGCAGTAACTATGCCAGCAAAAGCGCCTGTAATATTGTATTTGTAGTTATCGGCTTTGGTGCTTTCAGCAATGATTGCTTTGGGTTTTGATAAAAACATTTTGAAAACAACAAACAAAAGCATGGATAAAAAAAAGTATAAAAACACATCGCGGCTGTACCAAGTTCCTTTGTTAATTAAGGTTTGTAAAATAACTACGCTTACTATTCCTGGTAATAATGTTTGTAATATTTCCTTAAAAAATAAATTGCCTAATTTGTACTGTTTGTAGCTTGCTACAGCTGCCGAAAACATAATTACAAAAAGTGAATTTGCTAAAACTGCTTTTACCAATTCTGTATCATGAAAATACTTTGAAAGGAAATAATCTAATACAGGAACATAAATGATGCCACCGCCAACGCCCAAATAACCCGACATAAAGCCACCAAATGAGCCAAATAAAAATAGAATAATAAAATCGTTTATTGATAACATTTTTTATATAGGTAAATGTTATTTGATATTAGTTAAAATGTTTTTGTAAGCTATTTTATCTGCAAATATTTTTAATGCTGCTTGCACATCTACATCATGGTCAAAACCAGCTTCAATTCTTCCTTTTTGGAAATAATATCTTCTAACAATTTCTTCTTCTAACAGTTCAATAATCTCTGTTTTGTTTTTTTCAATATCAGCTTGCTTATCATGGTTCATGCTTAGTTTTAAGGCTTCATATTGCGTTTTTATCGCATCAAAATATTTTTCATCTTCTGCTTTCTTTTTTACTTCTAATAAAGCAGTTTCGGTAGCCGTATTGTATTCATAATCTTTATTGGCAATAAATGTTTTAAAATCATTGAAATCATTTTCTGTTAATTTAAAAGATTTGGCATCGCTGATGCTAGCATTTTTATTTCGGTATGCAGTGGCAAAATCAAAAATTAATTGCTTTGAAATTAAACTTTCTGTAATTTTTGATAAAGCAATTGGTTCTACATTTATATCAGGATCAACACCACCGCCATCAAAAACTTTACGGCCAGCTTTAGTTTTAAAAGCTTTCTTTAAACTGTCTACAACACTGCCAACGCTGCCATCTTCGTTTTTATGCGAATAATCTAAAGCTTGAATGCAACGGCCACTTGGCGTGTAATATTTGGCGGTAGTAATTTTTATTTGCGCATTATAATTCAAAGGACGAGTAGATTGTACCAAACCTTTACCAAAAGTTTTTTTACCAATTACTATTCCACGGTCCAAATCTTGAATAGTTCCACTTACAATTTCGGAAGCAGAAGCGGAGCCTCTATTGGTTAATACTACCAAAGGAATGCTTTCATCGGTACTTGGATTTAAAGTTTTATAAGTTTTTTCCCATTCTTTTACTTTCCCTTTTGTACTTACCACTTCTTGTCCTTGTGGTACAAAAATATTTACAATATTTACTGCTTCATGTAATAATCCACCGGGATTTCCTCTAACATCTAAAATTACGTTTTTTAGAGAAGTGTTTTTCTTTAACTCTAAAAAGGCATCACGCACTTCTTTGCCCGCATCATTTGTAAATCCTGTTAGTTTTATAATTCCTGTTTCCGCGTTTATCATTCCAAAATAGGGAACGTTTTTTACCTTAATTTCTTCACGTAACAACGATTTTTTCATTTCTACATCGTTGCGTTTGATGGTAATATTTACTTTGCTTCCAGCTTGTCCTTTTAGTAATTTGCTTACTTCAGTGGTCGATTTTCCTTTATTACTTTTTCCTTCTATTTCTACTATTAAATCGCCAGGAAGTAAGCCTTCTTTTTGGGCTGGATAGCCTTCGTAAGGGTCGGTAATAACTACGTAATCACCTTTGGCAGCAATTTGTGCGCCCACTCCACCATATTGGCCAGTCATTTGAAACCTAAAGTCTTCGGCTTCAGCCTCGCTGATATAATTGGTGTAAGGGTCGAGCGTGTTTAACATTTCGTCAATGGCTCTTTTGGTCAACTTCCCCGCATCTATTTCATCAACATAATAGGTATTAATTTCCTTAAAAACAGAAACAAATAAGTCCATGTTTTTAGAGATTTCAAAGTAAGTATCAGTGGCTTTAAACGACACCAAACCAATAATTGCAAAAGCAACAACTAGCTTATATTTTTTAAGTTTTTGTAAAATATTTTTTAAATAAATCATGGCAGCAATATAAAAAACTAAATGCAACAAATTTAACCGTTCAAAAAATATTATTTGAATAAAACGAAAACTTGTCTGTTTGAGATAATTTTAAATAAAATCCCTCTTTATTTTCTAAACTGCTCAAATATAAATTTCAGATTGATATATTTGCCCCAAAAAAATTATAAAACGCATTATATGTTAACACTAAACGACAAAACAATATTAATTACTGGCGCTAGCCGTGGAATAGGAAAAGGAGTTGCTTTATACTTAGCCAAATTAGGGGCAAGCATTGCTTTTACTTATGCTAATTCGGTAGAAAAAGCAAATGCTTTTGAAGCTGAATTAAATGCTTTGGGAATTAAAGCTAAAGGCTACCAAAGTGATGCAGCAAATTTTGCTGCAAGTGAAATATTGGTAGATGAAGTGGCAAAAGAGTTTGGTAAAATTGATGTTTTGGTAAATAATGCAGGAATCACCCGCGATACTTTGCTAATGAGAATGAGCGAAGCACAATGGGATGAGGTGTTAGATACTAATTTAAAGTCGGCATTTAACATGACCAAAGCTGCCAGTAAATACATGATGAAAGCACGTTCGGGTTCTATTATTAATATTACTTCGGTAGTTGGAATTACAGGAAATGCAGGGCAAGCAAATTATGCTGCGTCAAAAGCAGGAATGATTGGTTTTACTAAATCGATAGCTAAAGAATTAGGAAGCCGCAACATTCGTTGCAATGCCATTGCACCAGGATTTATTGAAACTGAAATGACTGATGCTTTAAACGAAGATGTGAAAGCAGAATGGATAAAAACTATTCCTTTGAAACGTGGCGGTTCAACGGTTGATGTGGCCAATTGCGTAGCATTTTTATCAAGTGAACTTTCAGCATATATTACTGGTCAAACCATCAATGTTTGTGGTGGTATGGTGATGTAAATTATTTTAAATAAAACTTATTAAACGTCATTGCGAGCGTAGTCGAGATGTTGTCAATTTCTCGACTTCGCTCGAAATGACGTTCCCGCACCTTATCAATATCTCAATAAAAACTCTTAATAAAATTCAAAAAACATTGTTCAATATAAACACAGAATATTCACTTTGGTTCGTTCCATTATGCCTTGCATTGGCTGCTGGAATTTCATGGTTTTTGTATGCCAAAAATCCGCTAAACATTGAAAACAAAATTGTAAAATGGAGTTTAAATGGATTGCGTTTTTTAAGTGTATTTGTTTTATTGTTTTTATTATTGGGCGTTTTACTAAAATCAACGAGTAAACAAGTTAAAAAGCCCATCATTATTGTAGCTGCCGACAATAGTGAATCAATCATTACCAACCAATTTGGCAAAGAATATAAAGCCAATTTGCAGAATAAACTGAATAAAATTGTAAGCGATTTAAGTGAAAATTATGACGTAAAAACTGTTGCCTTTGGCAATGAATCACAACCTGATTTAAACTTAACTTTTAAACAAAAACAAAGCAATTTAGAAGCTGTAATTAATGAAATAGAAAACAATTATAGTAACCAAAATTTAGGCGCTGTAATTATGGCTACCGATGGAATTTATACCAAAGGAAATAACCCAATTGAAGCTTCAAAAAGTTTAAAAATTCCATTTTATACCATTGCCTTAGGCGATAGCAATCAGCAGCGCGATGCACTGATAAAAAATGTAAGGTATAACCAAATAGTTTTTGCAGGAAATGAGTTTGAAGTAGAAATAGATGTTGCCGCATTTGACTTTAACAACCAAGCAAGTGTTTTACAAATTAGCCAGAATGGGCAATCGGTTTTTAAGCAAAATTTTACCATCACTAATAAAAGTTTCTTTCAAACTATAAAAGCCAAACTGCCTACCAATAAAGAAGGTTCGCTGCATTTTACCATTAATATTACCAAGCAAAATAACGAAATTAGTTATGTAAATAATCAATATGATTTTTTTGTAGATGTAATTAAATCCAAACAAAAAATATTGATTGTAGGTTTATGTCCACATCCTGATTTAAGTGCGTTTAAACAAGCTATAAATCAGAACCAAAACTATGAAGCAAATATTGTTTTATACAACGATGCAAACATTGATTTAATAAAAAAATATGATGTGGTGATAGCCCATCAATTACCAGGATTTAGAAATGAAGCTTTGCCTTTGGTTAAATATATCATTGAAAGTAAAACGCCTTGCTTTTTTGTAATGAGTAATAAAACTGGATTTGGTTCATTAAATCAGTTGCAAAACAGTTTGAATTATGCTTCACCACAAGTTACTTCCACCAGCGCTACTGCTAGTTTTAATACCAATAATAGTTCCATGTTTTTTGACGAAACTACTGCCAAACAAATTGCTGATTTTCCTCCACTTCAAGTAGCTTATGGAAAATACAGTTTAAATGCACAATCGCAGGTGGTTTTAAAGCAACAAATTGGTTATGTTTTAACCGATGAACCAATGTTAAGTATTGACAACAGTAATAATTTAGCGTTTTTAATTGGAGAAGGTTTTTGGAAATGGCGCTTGTTTGATTTTGATAAAAATAACCAACAACAAATCAGCAACGATTTGATTGCAAAAGTGATTCAATCTATAGCTTTAAAAGCCGATAAAAGTTTGTTCAAAGTAAAACCCATCAAACAGAAATTTGACGAAGGTGAAAACATTGTTTTTGATGCACAAATTTATAACCAAAGTTATGAGTTACAAAACAATGAAGACATTGATTTAACAATCAAAAATGCACAAGGGAAACAGTTTGATTTTACCTTTAGTAAAACCGAAAAATCGTACACCGCAAATATTGGCCAATTGCCGGTAGGTACTTATACTTATAGTGCAAAAAGTAATAATCAAAAAGGAGTTAAAACTGGTAATTTTATTATACAAGCTTTGCAAGCAGAATTGACACAAACTCGTGCGAATTTTCAGTTGTTAAATACCTTGGCAAATGAAACAAATGGCCAATTTTTTACCTATAATAATTTGGATAAAATTACTGATAATATTATAACCAACGATAATATTCAATCCATCATTTACAAAAACTCTAAACTGAACGAATTGATTAATAACAAATGGATTTTCTTTGTTATTTTATTGCTGTTAAGCGTTGAATGGTTTATCCGAAAATGGAGTGGAAGTATTTAGTTTCTGTAAGAAAACCCCAATTTCTTCGTTATACTTGCTATAAAACTAGTCATTTGCAAAAAGCAAACTCCCATTTTTCTATCATTGCAAGCCTCGAACTTATAATTTTCTTATCAGAAACCGTGCTCTTTTAATGAATGTTTTGAAGAAATTTTTCATTCTCAAACATTCTGTTACATTTGCTAACCATGAAAATAAAATCATATTATTTAGTAATTGCATTATTTTTATTCATTAAAATAAATGCGCAAACTGTTCCAACGGTTATTATTAACGCCACTATTCATGTGGGTAATGGACAAGTTATTGAAAATGGAACAGTGGTTTTTAGCCAAGGTAAAATTGAATATGTGGGTACCGAAAATAAAATACTTTATAAAACTGCCACCATTATTGATGCCAAAGGAAAACATGTTTATCCGGGTATTATTTGCTTAAATAATTATGTGGGATTAAGCGAAATAGAAGCTGTTCGTGCCACCCACGATTTTAGTGAAAATGGACATATGAATCCAAATGTTCGCTCCCAAATTGCATATAATACTGACTCTAAAATTCTTCCAACTTTAAAAGTAAATGGAATTTTATTTGTTCAATCGGTTCCGCAAGGAGGCATGATTAGCGGCACTTCAAGCATTATGAAAACTGAAGGTTGGAATTGGGAAGATGCAACCTTAAAACAAGATGATGCCATTCATTTAAATTGGCCAGATTATACCCGCGCCAACGATAAACAGAAAGAACAAATAGCAGAAAGAATCAATGAAATAAATGCATTTTTTGATGAAGCTTTGCAATATCAAACCAATACTCCAACCATTACAAATGTGAGGTTAGAAGCCATGCGCGGTTTGTTTAACCAAACCAAAAAATTGTTTATTCATGTAAATACTGCCAAAGGAATTATCAATAGCGTCAACTTTTTTAAGAAAAATTTTCCCAATATTCAATTAGTTTTAGCGGAAGCAATTGAAGCAAACTTGTGCGTTGATTTTATTAAAGAAAATAATATTCCAGTAGTTTTAAGTAATATTCATAGCTTGCCAAGTAATGCTAATAAAGATGTAGATCAACCTTTTAAAACTGCTGCTCAATTACAAAAAGCGGGAATATTATTTGCTATCAGCCACAAAGAAAGTTGGCAAACTAGGAACTTAATGTTTAATGCTGGAACAACTGTAGCTTATGGTTTAACCAAAGAAGAAGCTTTGCAAGCAATTACTTTAAATGCTGCAAAAATTATAGGTATTGATGCCAATTACGGAAGCATAGAAAAAGGCAAAAGTGCTTCTATAATTATCAGCAAAGGCGATATTTTAGACATGCGCACCAATGTGTTAACTGAAGCCTTTATTAATGGTGAAGCAGTTAATTTAAACAACGAACAAAATGCTTTGAACAGTAAATATTTGAAAAAATATGGCTTGAAGGAGTAAAGAATTTATTCATCGATAAAATCTAAAATTTTATCAATTGTATTTTGATTTACTTCATGTTTACCTTCAAATATTTTAAAGGCACAATTTGCAATTTTGAACAGTATTTGATGTGATTCAATTTTCTCGGGTTTTAAAATATTTTCTTGGTCACCAACTAAATATAAACTTTTTAAATTGGCTAGTTTTTCAGGTAAATTTTCTTGAAATTCTTTGCCAATCTCACCAGCAATCATTACAGAATAATCAAATTTAAAATCACTTGATTCTATAAAACGAGTTTGAGTAGAAACACCTTGACTAAATCCTAAAACAATGGTTTTAGCTTGGGTAAATGAAACTAAATTCAGAGACTTTACCAATGAATTTAAGTAATTGGTATAGTCAATAATTTCATGTTCGCGTTCCAAACTTGTCATCCAACTTGCTACTGGATTTCCACTAAATCCACGTGAATAAAATTTATTCAAACCTTCGGGAGCAATAATAAAATGTTCACTTCCCAAACTTTCAAAATTACTTAAAAAGGCATCCGCGGTTTGCGCATATCCATGAATAATTATCCAAATGAATTGGGTATGATTACCTAAATTTCCATGGGTAAAATAACGAGCGGTTTTGGTAATGGGAAAAAAGTGTTTTTGCATCAATAGAAGTTTATAAAAAAAGCCATCAGATAACTGATGGCTTTAAGTTAATAAAAAATGTTATTATTTTTTAACAAAAGTATAAGAAATTGTTTGGTCTGTTCCTCCAATATTTTCTGTCAATTTTAGTTTCATCATGCTAGCTTCTAATTGTAAAACTCCTAAATTAGTTGAATCATCTATTAATATATTTGTTTCATTATTAGTAAACTTCCAAGTTCCAGGTGTAGTTTGTGCACTTGTAGAATCACACATCGTTAAACCTTCGTCTGAAATATAAGTTCCATTTGCATTAAAATTCATGAAATCATCTTTTGAACAATCATCCATTAATGCATAGAAATCAGTAATAGTTCCACCGGTTCCATCAGGAATACCAGGGTTCATAATTGCTGCACTCATAAACCAGTTTTTGCCAACTAATTTTTGTGTGTTTGATTCAGTAGTTGTAGTGGTTGAGTCTTTTGAACATGAAGTAAAAAAGGTAAATGTTGCGATTAATGCAATTCCTAAAAGTGTTGTTTTTTTCATTTTGTTTTTCATTTTGTTTTAGATTTTAGATTTTTTTTTATTTAAATTTTATTTAAGCTAATTTTTTTTCAAGTGATGTATTGTAAATATTAGCATAATCTGAAGTTTTACCAAAGCTAAATCCATTTACCATTATTTCATCATTAGAAACAGTTCCTAAATTTTTAAAATTGATTTTTATGCTTTTTAGAAAATTAGTTACTTCCTTAACTTTATTTTCTTTCACAGTAACAATCACTCTTCCTTGAGCCTCACCAAATAGAAATGAATCATTTCTAAGTGAAGTACCATTATAATTAATATTAAAAGAAAGATTTCTAATCATTGCACTTTCAAGTAAAGTGATAAATAAACCACCTTCACTTATATCGTGAGCTGATTCAATGCTATTATTGTTAATTAAACCTAAAACAGCTTTGTGTAATAAATGTTCTTCGTCAAGGTTAAAGTATGGTGCAGGCGAATACTGTACTTTGCGATAATGAGCTAAATAATGAGATGAAGCAATATCGTTTCTTATTTTTCCAATTACAAATATTGCATCACCTTCATTTTTAAAATCCATGGTCATGTGTGGTTTATTATTACTAATTAATCCCACCATTCCAATAGTTGGAGTTGGAAAAACTGCATCATTATCACTACTTTGATTATAAAAACTAACGTTTCCACCTGTAACAGGCGTGCCAAATTTTAAACAAGCTTCACTAATTCCCTTTATTGCATGAACAAACTGATAATAAACTTCTGTATTATAAGGGTTTCCAAAGTTTAAGCAATTGGTAATAGCTGCAGGTTCGGCACCACTACATACTAAATTACGCGCTGCTTCTGCTACCGCAATTTGCCCACCTACAAATGGATTTGCCCAAACAAAACGGCTGTTACAATCTACCGTCATCGCAATTGATTTATCAGTGCCTTTTACTTTTACTACACTTGCATCGCTTGGAGCATTGGTAGTTTGATTAATGGTTCCCACCATGCTATCATATTGATTAAAAATCCATCTTTTAGAAGCAATATTTGGGTGAGCAGCTAAAAATTTTGCAATGTGTTTAGCTGAATTCACTTCTTTTAATGAATTATAATTTGCGATATCGCAATCAGGTATTTCTTTGATATTAAATTTTGAAATTTCTTTTAAATAGGTAGGTTTTGTATATTCTCTATGGTAAACAGGAGCACCCCCACCCAAAACCAAACTTTCTGCAGGAATATCGGCACGTAACTCATTATTCATAAAATATTTTACATTTCCAGAATCTGTAACTTCACCAATAATAGCAAAAGTTAAATCCCATTTGCTTAGTACTTTTTCAACTATCGCTTCCATTCCTTTATGAACTATCACGAGCATTCGTTCTTGACTTTCCGACAAAAGAATTTCCCAATCTTTCATTCCTTCTTGACGCATTGGAACTTTGTCTAACCAAACATTCATTCCAGTTCCGCTTTTTGCAGTCATTTCACTAGTAGAGCATGTAATTCCTGCCGCACCCATGTCTTGCATTCCAACTATTGCATCGGTTTCTAATAATTCTAAACTTGCTTCTAAAATTAATTTTTCCCAAAATGGATCACCAACTTGAACTGAAGGCAAATCTTTTGCTGAATCTTTAGTAATCTCTTTGCTTGCAAAAGCAGCACCATGAATTCCGTCTTTACCAGTGGCAGAACCAAATATGTAAACCGGATTTCCAACGCCTTCGGCAATTGCAGAAACAGTTTTTCCAACTTTTGCAATGCCAACACTCATGGCATTTACTAACGGATTAACTTGATAGCAGTCATCAAAATAAACTTCGCCACCTACAGTAGGAATTCCAAATGCATTTCCATAATTACCAATACCTTTTACAATTCCACGAACTAACCATTTGGTTCTTTCATTGTCAATATTTCCAAAACGCAATGAATTAAGTTGGGCAATTGGGCGAGCACCCATTGAAAAAATATCGCGGTTAATTCCGCCAACACCAGTAGCAGCGCCTTGGTATGGCTCTATTGCGCTTGGATGATTATGGCTTTCTATTTTAAAACAACATGCTAATCCATCACCAATATCAATTAATCCTGCATTCTCCTCGCCAGCCTTAGCTAACATTTTTTCTCCTTCTTTTGGCAATGTTTTTAACCAAACGATAGAATTTTTATATGAACAATGTTCACTCCACATGACCGAAAAAATAGTCATTTCTGTAAACGTTGGTATACGACCTAAAATATCTTTTATTTTTTCGAATTCTTCAGGGCGAAGCCCTAGTTGTTGTGCTTGATCAAGTGAGGCTATATTGCCATTTGGAATTGATTGGTTCATATTTGAAAAATAAGGTGCGAATTTGCGAAAAATTTAGCAAAAAACTGCTATTTATGTAAAATTTAAGAAAAAGCAAGTTTTAAAAGTTTTTTTTTAATTTTTAAATGATAAATTCGTGTTTCGAAATTTTAAATAAATATTATAAAATGAACTATCTTAAATTGTTATTTTTCATAGGTTTAGTTACAACTTTTACAAAATCTGAAGCTCAACTAGTTGATAAAATAGGCGGAGTTTGTTTTAGAATTGACGATACTCAATCGCCAAATAATTTAAAAGCACTTGATTCAATTTTCTCAAAACATGGAAAACGATTTACATATGCACCAAATACGCAGATAGCTAATTTTACTCAATCAGCTGATTTTTGGAGCACTTTAAAATTTTTGCAAGTTAGAGGTCATGAAATTGGTGACCATACTCCAAATCATTATACTCAATTCTTTGATATATTAACTTCTGATTCTATTAAATTCATGAATAGAGCTGGAATTGATCATCTGAAGATTGTTAATGCAATACCTGTTAATGGAACTAGGGTTTGTTTAAAATATAATTTGTTAAATCCAAATGGAAATGGCGATGAAACAAATGTGAGCATTAATAATAACATTATTATTAGTCAAAATGATGGTGAATTTAGCAACCTGAAATTATTTGGATCTGGTAAAAACACCATTTATTTTTATTTACCTACTTTAGATAAAATTGTTAGTTTTTATGGCATAAGTAATTTAAACAGTAATGATCCGGATACGCTTAATATTAAAAGTTTTTGGAATGAAGACATTGATTTAGGCGTTATCAGTAATGTTCCCTACAAAAAATTAGGGAATATGGATGTTGATATTGATAAAGAAGGTTTTAGAATAATGTTACAATTTTCACTTGATATATTCAAAAGCAAAGGCATTAATCCCCCTACAGTTTGGATACAGCCAGGTGGTGAAACACCCTATTTATCTAAAAAATATATTGCAGATATTTGTGGAAGTGAGTTTGGTTATTTGTCAGCTGCAACATATCCTGGCACTATCAAAGGATACAATGAAACAGATAACGAAAAAAACAATTCATATGGTATGCAATGGCAAGATTTTCAAGAAGAAAATCAAACTGTTGATCAAATAAAAAGTATCATTGTAGACAGATTTGCACGCCATACTTTGTCGTTTGGTAGTAACCATTTAGGAATTTTGGGTTCAAATTTCCCATTAAATACCATTATCAAAAACATGGATGAAATTTTAGGATGGTGTGTTGAAAATAATATTCCTGTTTACACTTATTCTGAATGGAGTAATTTGATTTATAAATCACAAACAAATCCTGAGAAAAATATATTACCGCCTTTACAAAATGATTTTAACAAAGACGGTTTAGTTGATGGATATAGCGTCATGAATGGTTTAGACACCATTTCAGGAATTAGCCAAAGTAATTACCGCGCAATAACTGCTTTTTCAGATCAAACCATGTTTCAAATTACAAATTTAAGTGGTGTAGAAAGTGGTCCAAATGTTTTAAGTTTTTATTCAAAAGGTGCAACTGGAAATAAAATCAGTTTTTTTGTTGAGTTTCCTGAATTAAATAAATTTGAGTCTTTTGAATTGCCAGCTACAAATAATTCTTATTCTTATCAAACTTATACCTTCAATGTTCCAAAAGGAGTCAATGTTATTTCAATAACTTGTGGTTCCAAAATAGCAATTGGTAGTATTTCTATTACAGGAATGGGTTTAAAAGGAAGCAATAAGCCTTATGTAAAATTGCCAATCTTAAAAAGAATGGCAAATGAAAATTTTCCGAAAATAAATTTAAAAAGCTATACAGTTGATAGGTTTAATACTGTAAATAATATTCAATGGTCAGTAATTAATAATAGCATTTTCGTTACTGATATTAATGCTAACTCAGATTTATCAGTTAGTATTGGCGAAGGAATAAATGCATTTTGGATAGGTTCTGATTCTATTCAAATTATAGCTAAAAGTGTAAATAACTCAGATACAGTTTGGTTATTCATACAATCATTGGAATCAAGAATTTGTGCTGATCAACGCTTAGCAATTAATTATACTTTTAATGCAAATGATTCTTTATTGATATGGTCGTCAATACCAGCAAATACTGATGTTTCTAGTAATTTAGGAACTGAGTTAATAGTTTACCCTTCTGATTTTACCAATTATAATTTAAAAGTTATAAAGCGTGGTGGAGCCGAATTCAATAATTCAATATATATAAATGTTGTTCCAACCATATTTGCTGGAAATAAATTGATATCTCGTGGATTTTTATCAAATAGTAACATTACTATTCCAATAGATATTCCTTTTTATAGCACAGGTTTAATAACAAAAACACCAAAAAGGCCCTATCTTTTTATTAATGAAAATGAAATAAATTTTACCAAAGGATTTATAGTTGGAAGTGATACCATGATTTATAAAGTAACAACAAAATCATGTGAAGCAAGAACTTTAACTATTTTAACAAATGACCTAATTACGAACTTGAAAGAAATTTCAAATAATGGAGTAACGGTATTTCCAAATCCTTTTGTTAATGAATTAAACATTGATTTTGGACAAAAAAACAACTCATTGGATTTAATAATTATTGACCTATTGGGAAATGTATTTTTAAAGAAATCAATTGTAAATGAAAAACAAATACATTTTGAAACAGATTTTTTATCAAAAGGGATTTACATAGTTAAAATTGAAAATAATGAATTAGGTAAATCTTATTTTCAAAAAATCATCAAACAATAATACTATCAAAACATTTCAGTTGTTAATTAAGAAATAAAATGAAAACAAATAAATACATAAAACTAATATATCAATTTGCTGTAATAAGCATTTTCTGTTTATTTAATTATGCTACAAAAGCACAGACTATTAGCACAAGCGCAATACCTATAACTGAATATTGTGGTGGAGGTGATATAATTGTTAATTACACAAAAACTGGAACGTTTGGTGTTTCTAATATTTTTACTGCCCAATTAAGCGATGCAAGTGGGAGTTTTCTTAGTCCTATAAATATTGGTCAATTGACTTCAACAACAAGTGGTACTATATTAGCAACTATACCCACAAGTGCCATGTTAGGACTAGGATACAGAATTAGAGTTGTAGGTAGTAACCCATCAATTATAGGCACAAACAATGGTGCAAATTTAAAAATAAATCAAATGCCTACTGCAAATGCAGGTGTTGATCAATTAATTTGTGCTAATGATAATGTAAATTTAGCAGGAATATTAGGGCCAGCAGCTCCTTTTGGAACTTGGACAACTTCTGGAACAGGTACTTTTAATAATCCTAATAATTTAATTTGCACATATATTCCAAGTGCTGCAGACATTGCCACCCGTTCTGTTACTTTGACTTTAACTTCAAATGATCCAGTTGGTTCTTGTCTTGCAGTTTCTGATCAATTGCTAGTTACAATTAATAAAGCACCTATAGCTAATGCAGGTGTTGATCAAAGCACCTGTATTTTAACTAATTCAATCAATCTTTCAGGTGCATTTGGAGGATCTGCAAGCAGTTCAAATTGGAGTACTACAGGAACTGGAAGTTTTAATAACTCAAGTATATTAAATGCTATATATACACCTAGTGCTTTAGATAAAAGTGCTGGTTTTGTAAAATTAGTTATATCAACTAATGGTCCAATTGGACCATGTCCTGCGGCTAGAGATACAATGCTACTAACATTCAATCCAGTTGTTATGTTAAATGCTGGATTAGATCAAACAATTTGTAGTAATAGTAGTATAGTTTTAAATGCAACTACAGCTGCAACAAGTGGTACATTAAATTGGACAACTTCAGGTACAGGAGTATTTACAAATGGAAACACATTAACACCAATCTATTTTCCCAGTATAACCGATAAAATTTCAGGCTCAGTTAAATTAACAATCACAAATTTTGACCTAATTAATTTATGTCAAAATGCTAAAGATTCAATGATATTAACTATTAACCAAATAGCAGTTGCTAACGCAGGTGTTGATCAAACAGTTTGTGCAAGTAGTAATAATGTTTCATTAATAGGAAGCGTAAGTGGTTCAGTAAGTTCAGGTACTTGGAGTACATTAGGTACTGGAACATTTACAAATGCATCATCTCTCATTACTAATTACATTCTTTCAGCAACCGATAAAGCGGCTGGAACTGTGCGTTTGATTTTAACATCAAGCGATCCAGTAGGACCATGTAATTCAGTGAGTGATACAATGATTATTACAATCAATCCAATTGCTACGGCAGATGCCGGTCCAGATCAAGTTATTTGTGGCAATAGCTCAGCAATTGTATTAGGAACAGCTGGTGGATCAGCCACATCTGGAAGTTGGACATCAATAACAAATAGTCCATTTATTTCTTTCACATCATTAACAGAATATTTTCCAATACCTGCAGAAATAGCAAATGGATTTGTAGTATTAACTTTTACAAGCAATGATCCAATTGGTCCTTGTGCCGCAGCAAAAGATTCTTTGGTTGTTGCTTTATTAGCACCTGCATTTTCAAATGCTGGCGTTGATCAAACAGTGTGTGCAAGTGATAATAATGTATCTTTAATAGGAAATGTAAGTGGAACTGTATCTACAGGTTCATGGAGAACGCTAGGTACGGGTACATTTTCTAATGCAACTTCTCTTATAACAAATTATACACTATCACCTAATGATAAAGCAGCAGGTTTAGTAAAATTAATTTTAACATCGAGCGATCCTGTGGGACCCTGTAGTTCAGTAAGTGATACAATTATAATAACAATCAATCCATTGGCAACAGTTGATGCAGGTCCTGATCAAATTATTTGTGGCAATAGTTCAGTAAATATTATAGGAACAGTAGGTGGTTCAGCAACATCTGGAAGTTGGACATCATCAACTAATAGTCCATTTATTTCTTTCACTGCAATAACAGATTATTTTCCAACACCAACTGAAGTATTAAATGGTTCAGTGGTATTGACTTACACTACTAACGACCCCATTGGACCTTGCGAAGCGGTAAAAGATTCATTAGTAGTTACATTAGCATCACCCCCATTTTCAGATGCTGGGTTTGATCAAACAGTGTGTAGCAATGTTGCAAAAGTGAACTTAGTTGGTAACTTTGGTAATGGTGCAACATTTGCTAATTGGAGTACATTAGGAACTGGTACTTTCCAAAATATTATTGGAAATACTGCTTTTTATATTCCTAGTACTTTGGATAAATTAAATGGATTTGTACAAATTTTATATACTACTGATCGTCCGGCTGGCCCTTGTAATGAAGCAATAGATACTATGATTATTACTTTTAAACCAATTGCAACAATAAGTGCGGGTTTAAATCAAACTATTTGTAGAAATAATAATATTACTTTAAATGCTTCAACAACAGCTACGAGTGGAACAATTAATTGGAGCACTTCAGGCACAGGTACATTTATAAATGGAAATACATTATCTCCAACTTATATTCCTAGTTTGGCTGATAATATTTCAGGATCAGTTACCTTAACCATTAGCAACTTTGACCCCGGTAACATTTGCCAAACTGTAAATGATGCAATAGTATTAACGATTAATCAGTTAGCAATTGCTGATGCGGGAATAGATCAAACAGTTTGTTCAAGCAATGATACTGTTTCTTTAATTGGAAATATCAGCGGAGCCGTAACAAAAGGTTCATGGAGAACACTTGGATCAGGATTATTTACAAATTCATCATCGCTAGTTACTAATTATATATTATCTTCAAATGATAAATCTGTTGGATTTGTAAAATTAATTTTAACATCAAAGGACCCTATTGGCCCTTGTAATTCAGCTAACGATACAATGATAGTTACAATTAATTCAAAGGCAACAGCAGATGCTGGACCAGATCAAGTTATTTGTAGCAATAGTTCTGTGAATATTATAGGAACAATAGGTGGTTCAGCAACTTCAGGAACTTGGACATCATCAACTAATAGTCCATTTATTTCTTTCACTGCAATAACAGATTATTTTCCAACACCAACTGAAGTATTAAATGGATTTGTGGTGTTAACTTATACAACTAATGATCCTATTGGATCTTGCGATGCAGCAAAAGATTCATTAATAGTTGCATTAATAGCTCCTGCATTTTCAGATGCTGGTGTTGATCAATCTGTTTGTAGCAATATAGCTAAAGTAAGCTTAATAGGTGACTATGGTAATGGAGCAAATACTGCTACTTGGAGCACATTAGGAACTGGTACTTTCAAAAATATAATTGGAAAAACTGCAGATTATTTACCAAGTACAATAGACAAATTTATTGGTTTTGTTAAAATTTTATACACTACCGATGATCCTGCAGGGCCTTGTAACCAAGCAGTAGATACCATGACCATTACATTTAAACCAACTGCTACCATATATGCAGGTATTGATCAAACCATTTGTAGAAATAATAATATTTTTATAAATGCATCTACAACAGCAACGAGTGGAACCATTACATGGACCACGAATGGAACAGGAACATTTTCAAATATAAATGCTTTAAAACCTACTTATACTCCAAGTTTAGCCGACAATATTTTAGGTTCAGTTAAATTAACCATTACTAACTTTGACCCTAGCAATACATGTCAAAATGTTGTTGATGCAATGATTTTAACAATCAATCAATTAGCGGTTGCTAACGCGGGAATAGATCAAACAGTATGTGCAAGTAATGATAGCGTTTCATTAGCGGGAAGTGTTAGTGGATCAGTATCTACAGGTTCATGGAGAACTTTAGGCACAGGGACTTTTACTAGTGCAACATCACTTGTAACAAATTATAAATTTTCTGCAACAGATAAAGCAGCAGGTTCAGTGGATTTGATTTTAACTTCAAGTAATCCAGTAGGCCCATGTAATTCAGTTAGTGATACATTGACAATAACAATTAATCCATTAGCAACTGTAGACGCAGGTCCAGATCAATTTATTTGTGGAAGTGGTCCTGCAACTATAATAGGAATAGTTGGTGGATCTGCTAGCTCTGGAAGTTGGACGTCATCAACAAACAGTACATATATATCTTTAACCGCAATTACAAATTATTTTCCAACACCAACAGAAATAGCAAATGGATCTTTAGTATTAACTTATACTAGTAATGATCCTCTTGGGCCTTGTAGCGCAACTGCAGATTCTTTGGTAGTTACTATAAATCCAGCGGCTATAGTAAACGCAGGAGCAGATCAAATCATTTGTGCCAGTAGCGACACTATTTCATTAGTTGGAACCATCAGTGGTTCGCCTACAAATGTATCTTGGAACACATTAGGAACAGGAACATTTACAAGCGATACGGCACTCATTACAAAATATATATTGTCAGCAACAGATAAATTGGCTGGAGTTGTTAGCTTAATTTTTAAAGATGGACAATGTTTTGCTGTTAGAGACACAGTAGTTATAACAATCAATCAATTACCAACAATCAATGCAGGACTTGACCAAGTAATTTGTGGAAATAATGTAGTAAAATTAGTTGGATTAATTGGAGGTTCTACTACTACTGGCACATGGACTTCATCAACGAATTCTTTATTTTCAACCACTGATTCAATAGTTGATTATTTTCCTACAGATTCTCAAATTGCTAATGGCTCGTTTTTTATAACTTATACCAGTAACGATCCTTCTGGATTATGTGGTATTGCAAGTGATTCAATGGAAGTAACTGTTAATGTTCCTCCAGTTGTAAATGCTGGTAAGGATATTTATACTTGTTCATATGCTTCATCAGTTGATATTATTGGAACAAAATCGGGCTTTCCAACAAATTCTCTTTGGGTTACTTTAAATGGTTCAGGTTCATTTATTGATTCATCTTCTTTATCTACAAAATATATTCCAAGTGCTGCCGATTTAGCTGCTAAATCAATCATTATTTCATTGACAACAAATGACCCAATTGGTCCGTGTTATGCAGCTTATGACGATGTAAATGTTTATTTTAAAGATTCTACAGTTACTTTTACAAGTGTTGTGAAAAACATTTATTGTGATTCTATGGAAATTGAATTTGTTAATGATTCGAACAATGTTGGATATACATTTGCTTGGGATTTTGGTGATGGATTCTATTCAAATATAGCTAATCCTGTTCATACTTATAATTATACGGGGTCAATTAATGTTAATCTTGTTGCCAGTGGCCCTGGAGGTTGTATTGAAAGTGTAAATAATACATTTAATATTAATAGTGTGAAACCAAAAGCAGATTTTGTTGTCAATAATTTAAATCAATGTTTAAATGATAACAGTTTTGAAATAAACAATGCTTCTCAAGATGCAAGTGCTGGATGGATCAATGATGTTAAATGGGATTTTGGTGACAATACGAATTCAACTGCTACAATACCTAATAACAAAACCTATAGCAAATCTGGAAATTATAATATCAAATTAGTTGTTTCCACTACTAATGGTTGCCAAGATTCAATAGTAAAAGGTGTAAACGTATTGCAAAGCCCAGAAAAACCTATTGTTACTTTGTTTGATGGTAAAGTACTTATTTCCTCTTCATTGACTGCCAATCATTGGTATTACAGTAATATTGAAATACCAGGTGCCACCAATAAATACTATGCAACTTCAAAATTTGGTGTATACAAATTAAGGGTTGATTCAACTAATGGCTGTAGTAATTTTAGTGATGATTTAGATTTAAAATATACAACTAAAACTGAAAATGTTACTAAAGATAAATTTAAAATCTATCCTAATCCAACAAATGGATTATTTAATATTGAATCTCAATTGGAGTTAAATTATTCAATTTATGATTACAGTGGAAAAGAAATTATTACGGGTAAAAAAGATGGTAACATTCAATTATTAGACTTAAGTAATTTTAAAAGCGGAATTTATTTAATAAAACTATATAACAATCAAGAACAATTTATAAGTAAGATTATTAAGGATTAACATATTTTTTCTGATAATTAAATAATATGAATAATCTAAATAAATTCTTTGGCTCATGTTTTGTAAGCATGGATTTATAAATATACAATTATGAAAAATATAGGTTTTATTTTGCTATTGATTTTGTGTTCATTTATGCCACAAAAAACTGCATTTCACAGCGAGTTAGATGATGTTTTAGCCAAAGCAAAAAAAATAAACAATGCTTTTACCTTTGGCGAAAAACTTACTTATAGAGTGCATTATGGTCCTTTAGATGGAGGAAAAGCTTATTTTAGTATTGATGCTAATCCGCAATTAGTTAATAACAGAAACACTTACTACGTTAAAGTAAATGGTAAATCAGCGGGTTTAGTTGACATGATGTTTAAGGTAAAAGATGAGTTTGAAAGTTATATAGACCAAGAAGCTTTAGTACCTTTAAAAGCAACTAAAAAAATTAAAGAGGGGAAATATACTGATTCTGATTTTATTATTTTTGATCATGCGGGAAAAACTGCTTCTGGTAAAAGAGGAAAAACTGAAATTGTTACCAATACTCAAGATATTATTAGTGCTATTTATTATGCTAGAAGTTTAGACATGACAAATGCTAAACCAGGTGATATTTTTCCAGTACCATTTTATTTGGATGGAAAAACTTATGAGTTGCGTTTTAAATTTGAAAAACGCGAAATTATAGAATCAGAATTAGGCACATTTAAAACCATAAAAGTAAAGCCTCAATTAATTGAAGGCCGCGTATTTAAAGACAATGAAGCCCTTACACTTTGGGTTACTGACGATGACAATAAAATACCTGTTCGTGTTGAAAGTGATATTTTTGTTGGAAGTATTAAAGTAGATTTACTAGAAATGAGTGGAATCAGAAATCCCTTAACTTCAATAGTTAAATAAATATTTACTTTAATAAAAAAGGCTCAATAATTAAAAATTATTGAGCCTTTTTTATTTGTGTTTTTAACTAAAAATTACACTTCTCATGCTTAACGAACCCATATCTAACGAATCGTTAAAAAATTGAAAAGAATCTGATTTGTTACGTAAACCAAGGCTATACATTAATGGTAAATAATGGTC